>JAOZNY010000199.1 GCA_029933565.1 Bacteroidales bacterium | reverse complement strand
AGCCTAAACATCAGGGGTTTATTATTGTAAGTTTAAAAAACATTTTGCTATTGTTTTTAGCATTTTGGTTGATTAATCAAAAATACTCTTTTTTTTGTGTTTTTATGGATGAAAATAATCAATTTAGGGTGAATAAAGAAAGAACCTCACAGCACTAAATTTGGTGGTATGCTAGTTATTATCTATTTCATGCTTACATGAAAAAAAAGTATTTTGTTTTTCTTTTAAAACCCTCAAAACAAAACAGTAATATTTTAATTGTTAATTGTGAAATATTATTCTATTTTTGCACCCTCAAAAAATTGAAGTAAAATAATAAATAAAATTTACAAATGCAGAATAGAGGAGCTATTAAGTTTTTTGCGATTGCTTTCGCTTTGGTTTGTTTATATCAACTTAGTTTTACATTCTTTGCCATGCGCACAGAGAGTCAAGCTAAGGAATATGCTGTAAACGAATCTGCCCAGCAACTTGCCAAAGAATTAGGGGGAGAAAACAAAGTTTTGGAAAATTACCTTATGGATTCAATTTCCAAGGCAAGGGAACATTACTACCTCGACAGTGTGGCCAATGTTGTAGTTTACAATATTTTAATTGCCAAATACACTTACAAAGATGTAAAAGAGCGTGAGATCAACCTTGGTCTTGACCTTAAAGGTGGAATGAACGTTACTCTCGAAGTTTCAGTGGGAGATATAGTTAATGCTTTATCGGGCAAAAGTCAGGATCCTATTTTCAGGGAAGCAATGACATTGACTCACGAAAAGCAAAAAAGTAGTGGAAAAGACTTTGTAACCCTTTTTGGGGAATCATTTAACGAAGTTGACCCCAATGCACGTTTGGCTTCGATATTCCTTTACGAATTTAAGGATAAGGGTATTACAACTAATTCTACCAACGAAGAGGTGCTTGCAGTTATTAAAACAGAAGCAGATGGCGCGATCGACAGATCTTTCCAAATTCTGCGTACTCGTATCGACCGTTTTGGTGTTGCACAACCTAATATTCAAAAACTTGCTACTACAGGTCGTATTCTTATCGAACTTCCGGGTGTTACCGATAATCAACGTGTAAGAAAACTGCTTCAGGGAACTGCAAAACTTGAGTTTTGGGAAACTTATAACTTCTCAGAGGTTTATACTTATTTCGATGATGCAAACACTAAACTTCGTCAGGATTTTGCTGTTGAAGAAAGCATTGCGACTGAAGGTGCCGACCAAACAGAAGAAACCATTGAGAAGCAGAAAGAAGTAGTTGCTGCTGAAGAAGAGAATGCAATTGAAGAAGCATTGGCAGATGATGGTGATACTACGGCCAATGAACTTTTGGAGCAAATAGAAAGCGATACTTTATCTGCTGCTGATGATTTGAATTTCAAGGAATACGAAAAGAAATATCCACTTTATGCTTACTTAATGCCTTCTTACGGGCAAGATGAGTCGGGAAGAACATTTCCTGCTCAAACAGCAAGAGTTGGTGTTGCAGCAATTAAAGATACTGCTCGTGTTAACAATATGTTGAAAAGGGTAAAAGATGTATTTCCAAGGGATATGCGTCTTGTTTGGAGTGTTAAACCAAATCCTGAAACTCCTGACGTACTTGAACTAGTTGCCATTAAGGCCAGTTCTCGCGATGGTAGTGCCGCAATGGGTGGCGATGTTATTTCTGATGCACGTCAAGACTTTGATCAAAATGGTAGAGTAGAAGCTACACTACAAATGAATAGCCAGGGTGCTAAAATCTGGAAAAGACTTACTGGTGAGAATATTGGTCGTCAAATAGCAATTGTTCTTGACGACTATGTGTACTCTTTCCCAGTTGTAAACGACGAAATTCCAAGTGGACGTTCAACCATCTCTGGTGGTGGAATGACTGTTGAAGAGGCTCAAGACCTTGCAAACATACTTAAAGCTGGTAAACTTCCTGCTCCTGCAAGAATTGTACAAGAGGCTGTTGTAGGTCCATCTTTGGGTAAAGAAGCAGTAACTGCCGGTATGAACTCATTCATCCTAGCATTTATACTAGTACTTGCTTATATGATTGTTTATTATAGCCGTGCAGGACTAGTTGCCAATGTGGCATTGATAACAAATATTTTCTTCCTCTTTGGTGTTCTTGCATCACTTGGTGCTGTACTTACATTGCCAGGTATGGCAGGTATTGTTCTTACATTAGGTATGGCAGTTGATGCCAACGTAATTATTTATGAACGTATTAAGGAGGAGATTCGAGCGGGTAAAGGAATGCAACTTGCCATTGTTGATGGTTATAAAAATGCATACTCCGCTATTATCGACGGTAACGTAACAACATTGCTAACAGGTATTGTACTGTTTGTATTTGGAACTGGTCCGGTACAAGGTTTTGCAACTACACTAATTATTGGTATCCTTTCTTCATTATTCACTGCAATCTTTATTACAAGGATGACATTTACATGGATGCAGCGAAAGAAAATCCCTATTACTTTTTCAAATAAAGTAACAGCCAACTTTATGGCCAATACCAAATTTGATTTTATGGGAAACAGGAAAAAAGCATATTTGATTTCTGCTACTTTAATTGTAATAAGTTTAGTTTCATTATTTACACACGGACTTAACTTTGGTATTGACTTTACAGGGGGACGTACCTACGTTATTAGATTTAACGAAGATGTGAATACTACTGAGGTAAGGAAGGCACTTACTGCTGAGTTTGAGAATGTAGCTCCAGAAGTAAAGACATTTGGTTCAAGCAATCAGATTAAGATTACAACAAAATATCTTATTGAGAATGAAGGAACTGAAGTTGATTCAGTTATTCAGACTAAACTTTACAATGGATTGAAATCGTATTTTGCAACTGATGTTACGTTCAAAGAGTTTTCGAGCAACGTAGAAGGTGAGAATAAAATGTTGGGAATTCTAAGTTCTCAGAAAATTGGACCTACTATTGCCGACGATATTAGAGATAAAGCCTTAATGGCCATATCTTTCGCATTGATAATCATTTTTGCATACATTGCCCTTAGGTTTAGGAAATGGCAATTTGGACTTGCAGGTGTTGCTGCACTGTTCCACGATACTTTGATTACGATTGGTATGTTCTCCATATTCTATTCAATAATGCCATTTAATATGGAAGTTGACCAGGCATTTATTGCAGCCATACTTACAATTATTGGTTATTCAATAAATGATACTGTAATTATCTTCGACCGCATCAGGGAGAACAACTTCTTATTCCCTAAGCATCGTTTGATTGATAATATCAATAATGGTTTGAATTCTACTTTAGCACGTACCATTAATACATCAGGTACAACATTAGTTGTGTTGTTGATGATCTTTATCTTTGGTGGTGAGGTAATCAGAGGATTTGTATTTGCCTTATTGGTGGGTATCTTAATTGGTACTTATTCTTCACTATTCACAGCAAGCCCGGTCGCTTACGACCTTCTTGGTGGTGAGAAGAAAGATGCTGCTCCGGTAGTAAAGGTTAAAAAATCGAACAAGAAAAAGTAATTTCAATATTATAAAAATTAAAAGCCCTGTTCGCCTTAGGCGAATAGGGCTTTTTTATTATTTTTGCTCTCAACACTTTTAAATGTAAAATCCGGTGACATTACTGTTTTTTGATTTTGGTTCTGGTGAGATTCTACTAATTTTATTAGTAGCATTTTTAATATTTGGTCCAGATAAAATTCCTGAAATGGCACGAAATATTGGCAAATTCATTAACGATATAAAAAGAGCATCGGAGGATATAAAAACAGAAATTAGCCGGGAGGGCGACAGAAAGGATAGGGAAAAGCGCCTTGCTGAATACGAAGCAAAATTGGCAATGCAGGAAAATGAAACTACCGAAAATAAAGCAGATGTAAAGGAAGAAGTAGTTGATGATAAAAATCAAAATGAGTAAGTGTCAATATTTTTAGGTTTTTAACGTTAAGGATTGAAACGATGATATAAATATTTATAAATGAATCATAAAAAATTACTTATTGTTTTAAGTGTGCTGTTTTTACTGCCTGCCATGGCTTTCGCTCAGCGTAATCCTGCCAAAGCAGCCGATGAGGCTTTCGATGCCTATCAGTACACTATTGCCATTGATAAATATAAAAAAGCCTACTCAAAGGTAAAAAAGAATAAAGAGGAAAAAAACCGTATTACCTCACGTTTGGCTGAATGTTACCGGCTTACAAGCAATTATAAAAGAGCAGAGATATCATATAAACAACTTATAAAAAGAGGTTGGGAAAAACGAAATCCGGAAGTTTTGCTCAGGTATGCCGAAATGCTAAAAATAAATGGTAAATACGAAGAGGCAGTAGTCCAATACAATGCCTATGCCGAACAAGTGCCAGACGATCCAAGAGGGATACTTGGAGCCGAATCGGCAGCCTTAATTCCTGAATGGATTGAAAACCCTTCTAAGTATGAAGTTACTAATGTTAAAAAGATAAACTCCCGTGAATCGGATTTTGCCCCTGCATATACAAATGATAATTACACAGAAATTGTATTTGGCTCAACTCGGGATGGGGCAACAGGTAAGGAAACCGACGAGTGGACAGGTCAGAATTTTAGCGATTTGTTTGTTGCCAAAAAGGACAGGAAGGATGAGTGGAGTGTTCCCGTTTTATTTGATAAGTCGGAAACCGTAAACACAAATGCCAATGAAGGCACTCCTGCTTTTAGTAGTGATTTTAAAACTGTATACTTTACACGATGCCATAACGATGCTAAAAAGGAGTCGGGTTGCCAGATTTACAAAGCAAGAAGAACAGGAAGAAACTGGGGTGATCCGGAAATGGTTGAAATAAGGAGTATTGATACCATGTCGACCATTGGTCAGCCAACCATAAGTGAAAACGAACTGGTACTTTATTTTGCTACTGAACGTAAAGGTGGTTTTGGCGGAAAAGATATTTGGGTTACATTTAGGGAATCGAAAACAGAGGAATTTAAAAGACCAATGAATATTGGTGATATTGTTAATACTCCGGGTGATGAGATGTTTCCTTTCCTTAGAAATGATACAACCCTTTACTTTGCCTCCGATGGACACGGTGGAATGGGAGGACTTGATATTTATGTAACTACAATAGATACAGCAGGAAACTGGGGTAAACCTGAGAATTTAAAATATCCTATGAATTCCACTTTCGATGACTTTGGTATTATTTTCCATCCAGAAGAAGAAAATGGTTATTTGAGTTCAAACAGAAAAGGTACACGTGGAAAAGAAGATATTTACTATTTTATTCAGCCACCTTTATTGTTTAGCATTGCTGGGACTGTAACCGATGACCGTACTTTGTTTGCAGTTGAAAATGCAACTGTAAAACTTGTGGGGTCTTCAGGGCTTTCAATGACTTCAATTAGTAATCAGGATGGTTATTTTAATTTTGGTAA
>JAOZNY010000034.1 GCA_029933565.1 Bacteroidales bacterium | reverse complement strand
CCAATGCTATTGATAAAAGATTTAATGTGCATAGCCAATATCTGGAAACACTCTTAGGGCAGGGTATTATAGGATTATCTATTTTGTTATATCTTCTGTTTCTGGGTGTTCAACTAGCCATAAAAAGAAAAAATCTATTTTTAAGTGGGTTTATTCTTCTAATAATACTAAGTATGGCGCCTGAATCTATGCTAAACATACAAGTGGGAGTAGTGTTTATGACTTTCTTTTATTATTTCCTCTTTACTTTTGATATTCCAAATTCACCCACCGATAAAACTAAAATATTCCCTTAAAACTTTAGCATTTTTATCAGCAGGAGTAAAAATCTCAAGCACTCCTATTTTGTCACTTTTAGAATTTAAAAAGTTAGGTAAAATTTCTTCCATATCTTTCATGCTCTCAACTTTGAAATAACCTACATTAAAAGCCTTGCAAATATATTCTGCTTTCCAATTGTGTTTTGCCACAAAAAACTCTTCCATATTTGGAGTTGTATCCGGACCTGGAATGAAGCGAAAGATTCCTCCACCAGAATTGTTAATTACAATTATTTTCAGATTTGGGTTTAAGTAATTATTCATCAGTCCATTTGAATCGTACAGAAAGCCCAAATCACCTGTAATTAATACATTTAATTGTTCTGAATAGTAGGCATAGCCAACTGCTGTTGAAACTTGTCCGTCGATACCGCTAACGCCACGGTTTGAGTTGTAAACGATGCCTTGCTTGCTTCCAAAAAGTTGAGAGTAGCGAACCGGTGTGCTGTTACCTAAATGCAGTACACTGTTTGCAGGGAGATGTTCCAAAATACTCTCAAATACTTTAAAATCAGAATATTTAATCTGATTTAGATACTCCTTCTTTTTTCTTTCAACTTCAGTTTTTCTATCCGTCCACAGTACCGAGTAATTGCTTTCAACGGCTGTAATGTTCTCTAAAAGAGAACTAAAGAAAGTAACTTCATCAGTTTTTACAGCATCCGTCAGGCTAAAATAAGTATCCATTTTTTCACCCGAAGGGGAAATGTGCAAATGCATTAATGCTTTGTTATCTCGGAGAAACTTCTTTATTTTTTTAGATACAATTTGTCCACCAAAACTTACTATCAAATCTGGTTTAAACAATTCTGCTTCATTCTCTTTAATGGTTGAAACAATATTATCGATCGTATCAATAAATTTATCTCCATGGAGGTTAGAAGTTGTTTCGGTTAATATTACTGTATTTTCTTTCTCAGATAATTTTTGAAGAATAGTTTTTAACTCATTGTTCGACTCTGACTGCCCTGCAATAAGTAATACTTTTTTGCTTTTATTCCATTTATTGGCTATTTCTTTTAAATCATCAACTGCAATTGCTGGGATAGTATTTTCATATTTGGCAAGAGTACCAGAAATTGGAGCCGTGCTAATATTGTAGATAGGTTCATCAAAAGGAATATTAATGTGAACCGGACCTGGCTGTGGGAAATTACATGTGTTCAAGGCTTCATTTATAATTTTCTCGGCAGTCACAAACTCTTCTTTGGTATCCAGAGTAAGTGGTAACTGATAACTCTTTTTTATGTAGTTAGCGTAAATATTATTTTGTCTAATCGTCTGTCCATCACCAATATCAATAAGGTTAGGAGGTCTGTCAGCAGTAATTATTAGGAGTGGTATTTTTTGATAAAAGGCCTCTGAAATGGCTGAGGCATAATTTAATACAGCACTTCCAGAAGTACATGCAATAGCAACAGTTTTTTTTGTTTTCAGAGCTAATCCCAATGCAAAAAAAGCAGCACTTCGTTCGTCAACAATGCTAAAGGCATTTATTTCTTTTCGGTTTGCAAAACTAATTATGATGGGTGCGTTGCGCGAACCCGGAGAGATTACAATATCTGTCAGTCCGCTTTTTGCAAAAATATCAACTAATAGGCTTATGTTTTTTTTGTCGGAAGTCATGAGGCAAAGTTATAATAATACTTGCCATCATTGCGATACGCCCAACAAATATTAAACGTTTTGAAGAATTTATTATTGGTGGAGAAGCAATCTCTGTTGTAATTGTGAGTTGTCAAATGACTGAGATTGCTTCGTCGTTCCTCCTCGCAAAGAGGTAGTTACTTGGCTTGCCAGGAAATATGGACAGTTGGTTACTGCTAGTTTGGTTACAAATCCTCCACAACCGACAATAAAGTTCTGGATTTATTTTTAGTTTCCTGCCATTCATCAAGAGGGTTCGAGTCTTTGGTTAGGCCACCACCAACGTAAGCCAAAATCTTATTCTCAGTAAATTCGGCACAACGCAGATTAACAAATAGTTTTGATTCCTCTTTTAGATTCCATGGGCCAATAAAGCCTGTATAAAGTTTGCGATTATGGGTTTCGGCCTTTTCAATCAAATGGTAGGCATCAGCCTTGGGAAGTCCGCAGACTGCGGGGGTAGGATGTAGCCCTTTAATAAAAATACCAAGTCGGTTTATTAAATATTCATGATTAATTGAAAATGTAGTTTTAAGATGGACAAGTTTACCTGCAGTAATAGTTTCCGGATCCTTTGTCTGGTAATTTTTTACATCAAGTTCTGATAAAAGATTCTCAATGTAGCTGCTTACCAGTCGCTGCTCTTCAATTTCTTTTTCGTCCCAATTGGGCTGTTTCTGGAAATCTGATAATAATCTAGTTCCTGCCACTGCCATAGTATCCCACTTTTCATTTTGTTTGCTTAAAAGTGTTTCAGGTGTGGCTCCGGCCCAAATACCGGTTTCAGGTGTGGAAAGCAAGTAAACAAAAGCATCTTTGTTGTTTTGACACAATTGATTGTAAAATTCTGCGTAGTCAACTGAACCATCAATTTCCATTGTTAAAACTCTGGAAAGCACTATCTTATTAAAATCACCAGACTTTATTTTTTCGATGAAGTAGTTTACCTTTTCCAAATATTCATTTTTGCTTAACTGATAGTTATTGGCGTTATGCTGCAATTTTATGTTTGGTAAATTCGCTAAATAATTCTCAATCTCTCGAAGGTCTGATTGCTCGTTTAAAATAAAATCAGGTTTTAGCAAAAATATCTCATCGGTTTTAGCACTATCAAAAGGAGCTATTACAAAACCACTTTTATATTCAAGGTCTTCTATTGGAATCTTCTCTAAAGGGGAAATTGTTTGTATCGCCAAAACAGGATTTTTGCTGTCTGGAGTTTTGTAGGCAACAAATGGAACATTCTTCTTAATAAGAATTTCAATTATTTTAGTATAAGGCCAATTCATTTTTTAATAATGAAATTTGTAATTCTGCATGTTGAAAGGGGGCGACCATTTTCATCGCTAATATCAATATTCCAAACATGAGTATTTTTTCCTTTATGAATTAATTTTCCCTCAGCAATTGCAAAGCCTTTGGATGCTGATCCAATATGGTTTGCACTTACCTGGGCGCCTCTTACATCAAAAACTGCCATGTCAACCAAAAGTGAAGAACCAAAACCTGCAACAGTTTCGGCTAGGGCCAGATTTGCGCCTCCATGAAGTATTTTCATTGGTTGGAAAGTGCGCTCGTTAACGGGCATTTTTGCTTTTAAATAGCCTTCATCTACCTCAATATATTCTATTTGCATCCACTCCATCATTGTTCCATTATTCATAGAATTAAGTTCTTCGAGTGGTATTTTTTTTATTTCTATTTTATCCACGACTATTCTTTTTAGCTGCCCCAACTTTCGCGATCAAGGCTGCGGTATTGTATGGCTTCTGCCAGATGTTCAGTTTTAATGTCTGCTGAATTATCTAAATCGGCAATTGTCCTTGAAACTTTTTTTATTCTGTCGAATGCTCTTGCCGAGAGACTAAGTTTTTCCATTGCGGTTTTAAGTAAACTTAAGCCATCGGGCTGCAAATTACAATATTTATCAATATCCTTTGATGACATTTGAGCGTTGCTGAATACATCTGAATTATTTGCAAACCTTCGCCCTTGAATTTTGCTTGCCGCAATCACCCTTTTTCTTACTGTCTTACTTTGCTCACCTTTAGGTGCTTCGGCAAGATCCTTAAATGGCACAGGAGTAACTTCTACATGTAAATCAATCCTGTCCATAAGTGGGCCTGATATTTTGTTGAGGTAACTTTTTACAATCCCCGGAGAGCAAACACATTCTCTGTAGGGGTCGTTGTAGTAACCGCACGGACATGGATTCATGGCTGCCACAAGCATAAAACTGGCAGGGAAGTTAACTGTTACTCTCGCTCTTGAAATTGTAACTATCCTGTCTTCCATGGGCTGCCGCATAACTTCGAGCACAGTACGCTTAAACTCAGGTAATTCATCAAGGAATAAAACTCCATTTTGGGCAAGAGAAATTTCACCGGGTTGTGGATAAGTGCCACCGCCAACGAGTCCGGCATCGCTAATTGTGTGATGAGGTGAGCGATACGGTCTTTCCGAAACCAATGAACTGTTTTCTTTTAAAATTCCTGCAACTGAATGAATTTTTGTTGTTTCCAAAGCTTCTGCCAAAGTCAAAGCAGGTAAAATTGAAGGTAGCCTTTTTGCAAGCATGGTCTTACCTGAACCAGGAGGGCCAATCATTATCAGGTTATGACCACCTGCTGCCGATATTTCCAAAGCTCTTTTAATATTTTCTTGTCCCTTGACATCCTCAAAGTCAAAAGGATAATTGCTGGTATTTGAAAGAAACAGTTCTTCAAGGTCAACCTCAAAAGGTTTAATATTTGATATGCCATTTAAAAGTTCAACAACTTCAGTAATGTTACTCATGCCATAAACTTCAATTCCATCAACAACTGCTGCTTCTCTGGCATTCTCTTTGGGAACGATAAGTGCTTTTAGCCCAGCCTCCTTTGCTTTAATTGCCATAGGTAAAGAACCTTTTATGGGTTTAATACTTCCGTCTAGCGAGAGTTCGCCCATTATCATAAAATTGGAAATATTGTCAGGATTAATTTGTTCCGATGCCGCTAAAATCCCAATGGCAATTGGTAGATCGTAAGCCGAGCCTTCCTTTTTAATGTCGGCAGGGGCGAGGTTAATTACAATTCTAAGTTTTGGATAACGTAATTTGTTATTTATGAGTGCCGAAATTATTCTTGTCTGACTTTCTTTAACAGCATTGTCGGCTAAGCCTACTAGATAAAAGTTACTGCCTCCGCTAATATTTACCTCTATTGTAATTAGTATGGCGTTAATGCCTTCGATTGCACTTCCGTATGTTTTAACGAGCATTTTTAGATTTTTTAGTTTGAATCAAATATAGGAAAAAAACATGGAGGAAAGAGAAAATTATTTTTTTGAGGTGTGAAATTTGTTTTGCTTTTGCAGATTCTGGTGAGTCGGCTAACTTATTTTCCGTTCTATATTTTTTTACTTTTGCCCCATAAAAAGTAAATTATGCATTCGGTTGAGATTAAGGATTTAACAAAAATTTACGGGAGTCAGAAAGCACTGGATAGTGTAAATTTATCTATTGGAAGGGGTGAAGTTGTAGGATTGCTGGGGCCAAATGGTGCCGGTAAATCTACTTTAATGAAAATTCTTACAGCCTATATTCCATCAACTTCAGGTTTGGTTTTGGTTAACGGAAAAAATGTTGATGATGATTCATTGGAGATACGTAAGAATCTTGGTTATCTTCCTGAAAATAATCCACTCTATCTGGATATGTACGTTAAAGAGTATCTGGGTTTTGTTCTTAAAATGTATCCAAAAAAATTTAATGTTAAGTCAAGGGTTGAAGAAATGATTGAGTTGACAGGACTTGGTCGTGAGCAAAACAAAATAATAGGTGCTTTATCAAAAGGATATCGACAGAGAGTTGGACTAGCTCAGGCTTTGATAAATGACCCTGAGATACTAATTCTTGATGAGCCTACATCAGGGCTTGACCCTAACCAACTTGTGGATATAAGGAATATTATTTCGGAACTTGGTCGTGAAAAAACTATTATCCTTTCAACACATATTATGCAAGAAGTGGAGGCTGTTTGTAATAGGGTGGTGATTATAGATCAGGGCAAGATTGTTGCCGATGACAACACTAAAAACCTTTCGGTACTTATGGGCTCAGCAATGAGATTTAAAGTTGAGTTTAAAGAAAAAATAAATAAAGCAAAACTTGAAAAGATGAGTTTTGTTGGTTCTTTGGAGGAGAAAGAAGGAAATGTTTGGTTGATAAAATCTAAAGAAGATAACGATATTCGTGAAGACATATTTAAGTTTGCTGTAGAGAATAATTATAAGGTATTGGCTTTATCACAAACCGAATCGAGCATGGAAGAAGTTTTTCAAAAATTAACCAATGTTTAATTAGTATATTTTATTACTTTTGCGCTTTCTTACGGAAAAAATTTAGTGGAAAAATTTGATTGATTGCAACCACAATAAAAAATGCTAAACCAAGTTTTAGCCTTCCAATCAAACACTTTCCTCAGTTTTTTAAATTTAAAAATTATAGAAGATGTCATATTTATTTACTTCTGAATCAGTTTCTGAGGGTCATCCCGATAAGGTTTCTGATCAGATTTCAGATGCAATGCTAGATTATTTTTTGGCTTACGATAAAAATTCGAAAGTGGCGGTTGAAACCATGGTTACCACCGGACAAGTTGTGGTCGCAGGAGAGGTTTATTCAAAGGCCTACGTTGATGTGCAAGGCGTTACACGCGATGTAATTAATAAAATAGGTTATACAAAAAGCGAATATATGTTCGATGGAAATTCCTGTGGTGTACTTTCTGCTATTCATGAGCAGAGTGGTGATATTCGTCAGGGTGTTGAGCGCGAAGATAAATTTGATCAGGGAGCGGGAGATCAGGGAATGATGTTTGGTTACGCTTCACGCGAAACCGCAAACTACATGCCCCTTTCGCTTGAACTTTCTCACCTTTTAGTTTTTGAGATGGCTGAAATCCGCAGGGAAGGCAAGGAAATGAAATACTTACGTCCCGACTCAAAGTCGCAGGTTACAATTGAGTATAACGACGATAATCAGCCAGTTAGAATTGATACAATTGTTGTATCAACTCAGCACGACGATTTTGATGAGGATGAAACCATGCTTGCCAAAATCAAGAAGGATGTTATTGAAATTCTTGTTCCAAGAGTTTTAAATCAACTTCCTGAAAATATCCAGGCTTTGTTCGATGATAAAATTATTTATCATGTAAATCCAACAGGTAAGTTTGTAATTGGAGGACCACATGGCGACACAGGACTTACAGGTAGAAAAATTATTGTTGACACTTACGGTGGAAAAGGTGCTCACGGTGGTGGCGCATTCTCAGGGAAAGATCCTTCAAAGGTTGACCGTTCAGCAGCTTATGCCAGTAGGCATATTGCAAAAAATCTTGTTGCAGCAGGTGTTTGCGATGAAGTATTGGTACAGGTTTCTTACGCTATTGGTGTTGCCAAGCCAATGAATATTTTTATAAATACTTATGGCACTGCCAAGAAAGGTTTAACAGATACGGAGATTGCAGAAAAAGTTGATGATATTTTTGACATGCGACCAGCCGCCATCGAAGACAGGCTTAAGTTGCGAAATCCAATTTATCTTGAAACGGCAGCATATGGACATATGGGTCGTGAACATAGAAAAGTTGTTAAGCATTTCAAATCGCAATACGAAGGAGATAAAGATATTGAAGTTGAATTATTTACCTGGGAAGCACTTGACTATGTTGATAAAGTGAAGACTGCTTTTGGTTTGTAGACTAGGTTTTGAAAATTTAAATTTTAGAAGTGCAGATTCAGTTTTGGATCTGCACTTTTTTTTATGACTTATTGTGACACACCCCTAGCCCCTCTCAAGAGGGGAACTGACTATCGATATAATAATTTGTGCACATTTCCCCTCTTGAGAGGGGATTAAGGGGTGTGTCACAACTTTATCCCTTTTAGTTTATGAGATTAAGGGGTGTGTCCTTTAAAACTCAGGGATGTCTCATAATCACAAAAAAGCGTAACTTTGTATTTAAACTCAATTTGCAAAAATATAATGCGGAGAAAAATATTACCCTACAACCCTAAACTAAAAGAATTTGCTAGACAGTTGAGGAATCATAGTACAAAGAGTGAAATCAAATTATGGAAATACCTGAAGGGTAAACAAATGCGCGGCTACAATTTTCATAGGCAGAAACCACTATTAAATTTTATTGCTGATTTTTATTGTTACGAATTAAGTTTGGTAATAGAATTGGATGGGTACACACATCAATTTCAGGATACTATTATTAAAGATGCCATTAAAGAAAAGGAACTGAAGAAAGTAGGATTAAGTGTTTTGAGATTTGAGGATAATGAGGTAATGAATGATTTAGAGAATGTATTAAGAGTAATTGAAAACTACATAGACAGATATGAAATAACATACCCCTAACTCCTCTCGAGAGGGGAACTGACTATCGATGTTTTATCCGTGCACTCGTCCCCTCAGAAGAAAGGAACTTATTGTTTGGTATAATATTCCGCGCACATTTCCCCTCTTGAGAGGGGAATAAGGGGTGTGTCTAGAATCGCTAACTAAATACCCCAAGAAAAACTAATTACAAGTCTAGAGCATCCTCAATCAAACCCTCATCAGCAAAATTAGGAATAGTAACTTTTAGTTCAGGGTTTTCGTTCATTGCCCTCTTAATGGCTGACATTGCTCCTTCATTTCTGGCCCAGTTTCTTCTTGAAATACCATTATTTACATCCCAAAACAACATTGATTTCAGTCTTCTTTCCGAATCGGCAGAGCCATCAAGTAGCATTCCAAAACCACCATTAATAACTTCGCCCCAACCAACTCCGCCGCCATTGTGGATAGAAACCCATGTGGCACCACGGAACGAATCGCCAATTACATTTTGTATTGCCATGTCGGCAGTAAAAC
The DNA here is from genome assembly GCA_029933565.1 of Bacteroidales bacterium. Taxonomy (GTDB): domain Bacteria; phylum Bacteroidota; class Bacteroidia; order Bacteroidales; family F082; genus BM524. Next base: position 9,992 of record JAOZNY010000034.1, on the reverse strand, counting down.
TGCTACCATCATAAATATTTGAAGTTTCCCTAAAAGGAGAATCCGTACCTGAAACATCGTGGTGGTCGCGGCCAAGGACAACCGGAGCCGACAAACGACCATCGGCAACAGCCTTGTTAAACTCGGTGGCTATTTTTATTCTGCCTTCTGCATCAGCATACAAAATACGGGCCTGCGACCCAACAACAAGTTTGTTTTCCTTTGCACCTTTTATCCATTGAATATTATCTGCCATCTGACTTTGAATTTCAGTTGGTGACTTCTTCATAATCTCTTCCAGAATTTCAGCAGCAATATTATCAGTAAGTTCAAGATCTTCGGCTTTGCCTGAAGTACAAACCCAGCGAAAAGGTCCAAAACCAAAGTCAAAAAACATAGGTCCCATAATATCCTGAACATAAGAAGGATAACGGAAAGTAATTCCATCTTTAGCCATTACATCGGCTCCTGCTCTGGAGGCTTCAAGTAGGAATGCATTGCCATAGTCGAAAAAATAAGTTCCTTTTGCAGTGTGTTTGTTGACTGCTGCTGCATGTCGGCGAAGTGTTTCTTGTACTTTTTCTTTAAAAAGTTCAGGCTGTTCAGCCATCATTTTATTTGAATCTTCGTAAGTATAACCCACAGGATAGTAGCCACCAGCCCAGGGATTGTGTAATGAGGTTTGGTCGGAGCCAAGATCAACAAATATATTTTCAGTATCAAACTTCTCCCAAACATCAACAATATTTCCATCGTAGGCAATGGATACAACTTCTTTATTTTTCTGTGCTTTTTTAACACGACTCACTAATTCGTCCAGATTAGAAATCACCTCATCAACCCATCCCTGTTCATGGCGTTTGTAGGTTGCTGCCGGATTTACTTCAGCAATAACAGTAATTACTTTAGCAATATTTCCTGCTTTTGGCTGTGCTCCCGACATGCCACCCAGCCCTGATGTAAGGAATATTTTTCCTGCAAATGGGTCTTCGTCTTTTTTCGCCATTTTTCGGGCAGCATTCATCACAGTAATTGTGGTTCCGTGTACAATTCCCTGTGGGCCGATGTACATAAACGATCCAGCAGTCATTTGTCCGTATTGAGAAACTCCCAACGCATTAAATTTTTCCCAATCATCTTGTGTCGAATAATTTGGAATTACCATTCCATTTGTAACTACAACTCTTGGTGCATCTTTGTGCGATGGAAATAAACCTAAGGGATGGCCTGAATACATCACCAAAGTCTGTTCGTCGGTCATGGTAGCCAGATACTGCATTGTTAGAAGGTATTGCGCCCAGTTTTGAAAAACAGCCCCATTGCCTCCATAAGTGATTAATTCGTGTGGATGCTGTGCAATTGCAAAATCCAGATTATTCTGAATCATCATCATTATTGCTGCAGCCTGCTTTGATTTTGCCGGATAATCATCAATGGGACGTGCATAAATTTTATAAGAAGGAATAAAACGATACATATAAATTCTACCATATTCTTTTAGTTCCTGAGCAAATTCTAGGGCAAGTATTTTGTGGAATTCTTTGGGAAAATACCTCAATGCATTTTTAAGTGCTAACGACTTCTCAGTCTTACTTAGAACGTCTTTGCGTTTTGGTGCGTGACTAATCTTATTATTAATAGTTCTAGCCTTAGGTAGTTTGGCTGGAATACCTGCTAATATTGCCTTCTGGAAAGAATTTGAATCCATAGTTATTCTGTTTTTAAAACAACAAAATTAATCATTTGTAATTAATTTAAATTAAAAAAATCAAGATTTTATACTAGTCCAGATTGATCTTTCTTTGGTAGTTTTTCAACAATCAATTTATAGGAGTCGTCTATCCACTCTTTTATTAAGTTAGTATCTATGCTGCCATCAATATCCACAGTGTTCCAAAGTTTTTTATTCATGTGGTAGCCAAGTTTAACGGCAGTATGCCGTTCTCTTAACTCAATTGCCTTTTCAGGATCACATTTAAGATTTATGGTCAATGGACCATTGGTATTGGTTAAAGCAAACATCTTGTTTTTAACTTTAAATACCAAAGTGGTTTCGTCGAAAGGGAAACTTTCAGTAACACTATTTTTTCTTAAGCAATATTCTCTTAAGTCTTCTATGTTCATAATGAAATAATTAAGTTGATTTATCTAAAGTTCGCAGTATTAAAAAGATTGTTAAAAATACAAAAAGTTGACTTTTGCTGTAATTAAGTTATTTTTGCAATTGATTAGAGATAGTTTAAACTTGAAACATAACAAAGCAAAGATGAACTTATCTCTTTTTTTGTGTAAACTAAAACCATAAAATTATGGGCTTAAAACAAAAATCAACAGATTTAAGAAAAAGGATGCGCGATGCCCTTAAAGGTGGGGGAGACAAGGCTATTGAGAAACAAAAAGCCATTGGAAAATTAACCGCCAGAGAAAGGATAATTACATTGCTAGATCCAAAATCATTTCATGAATATGATTTATTTGTCGAACATGCTGCTAAGGATTTCGACATGAACAAAAAATATCTTCCGGGTGATGGAGTAGTAACCGGAACAGGTCTTTTAAGCGGTAACCCTGTTTGTATTTATGCGCAGGACTTTACTGTTGCAGGTGGATCGCTAGGGTGGATGCATGCAAAAAAGATCACTAAGATAATGGATCACGCCTTAAAATTGAAGGTTCCAATTATTGGGATTAATGATTCGGGTGGTGCAAGAATTCAGGAAGGTGTAAACTCACTTGCAGGTTATGGTGAAATATTTTTTAGGAATACAATTTCTTCTGGAGTTATCCCACAGATCTCAGTTATCCTCGGCCCTTGTGCTGGAGGTGCTGTTTATTCGCCGGCACTAACCGACTTTGTATTTGTGGTTGATAAAATTTCGAAAATGTTTATCACAGGTCCTGAGGTTATAAAAACTGTACTTGGAGAAGAAATTTCAATGGAAGCATTGGGTGGAGCAAGAGTACATTGTGAAACAACCGGAAATGCTCATTTCTTTGCTGATAGTGAAATAGAATGTTTCGACCAGATAAAAAGTCTTGCTAGTTTTATCCCCTGGAATAATTCAGCAAAGGCGAAACCATTTCCAAAAAAATCACCAAAGACAAGGCATTATAAAATTGATACCATAATGCCCTCCGACCCAAAGCAACCTTACGATGTTAGGGATGTAATTAAGTCAATTAGCGACGATTCGAACTTTTTAGAAGTTATGGAACTTTTCGCCCAAAATATTGTTATTGGGTTTGCCAGAATGGATGGAAATACTGTTGGTTTTGTGGCAAATCAACCTATGGTTCTTGCCGGGGTTTTAGATGTTGACAGTTCTGACAAAGCAGCTAGGTTTATCCGTTATTGCGACGCATTTAATATTCCATTGGTTACTTTGGTCGATCTTCCGGGTTACTTGCCAGGAATAGATCAGGAACATGCCGGGGTTATCCGACATGGAGCAAAGCTTTTATACGCTTATTCAGAGGCTACTGTACCAAAAATTACTTTGATAATGCGAAAGGCTTACGGTGGTGGCTATATTGCAATGTGTTCAAGCCATTTGCGTGCCGACTTTGTTTTTGCATGGCCAATGGCCGAAATTGCAGTTATGGGTCCCGAAGGTGCTGCTAACATTATTTTCCGTAAAGAAATTATGTCAGCTGAAGATCCTGAAAAACTTCGTAAGCAGAAAGTGCAAGAATATAAAGATAAATTTGCAAATCCTTACGTTGCAGCGGCTTATGGTTATGTTGATGCTGTAATTGAACCATCAGAAACACGTAAGATGATTACTCACGCATTGGAGATCTCTGGTCAGAAAAGCGTAAATCTTCCTGCTAAAAAGCATGGTGTTCCACCATTTTAATCTCTTAGGTTATGGATGAAAAGAAGAAAAAACAAAGGCTGAGTTCAATTGTTGTTGATGGTGGTAAATATATGACCACCCTTAGTGAGAAATATAAGAATAAGAAGCCTTATAAGGAGCATGATCCTAAAATGATAAATGCATTTATACCAGGTACGATTGTTGAAATTTATACGAAACTAGGTAAAAATGTTGAAGAAGGTGAAGTGCTATTGATTTTGGAGGCAATGAAAATGCGAAATACAGTTGTTGCACCTATTGATGGTAAAATAAAAAAAATATTTGTAAGCCTTGGGCAAATGGTTTCCAAAGGTTTTCTGATAATTGAAATGGAGTAATTAGTATGGGATTTGAGGGTTCTGAGTTGTAACCCTCGAATTCATTACTTAGTTTCTTGACTTAGTAATAAGAATGTGGCAATATAAATGTGTAAGTTATTAGTAAGGCTTAATAAAAATCTTATTGGTTTCTTCCACGAAGTTCAAAACTTCATCTCTTCCCTCATGTTTTGTTGCCGAAGTAACAATCATTGGAGGAAGTTCTTCCCAGTTTTCAAGTAGTTTTTTACTGTATGCTTCAACAAGTTGAGTTTTTTGCAATGGTTTTACTTTGTCTGCTTTTGTAAAAATTATCGCAAATGGGATATTTGAAATGCCTAACCAGTCGATAAACTCAAGGTCATTTTTCTGGGGTTCGTGCCTAATGTCGAGTAAAACAAAAATGGTTAAAAGATTGTCTCGACCAAGAATATAGGTCTTAATCATTTTGCTCCACTTCGCTCTTTCCGTCTTCGATCGTTTGGCATATCCATAGCCAGGAAGATCAACCAGATACCATTCGTTGTTAATAATAAAATGGTTTACCGTAATCGTCTTGCCTGGACTACCTGAAGTTTTAGCAAGTTTTTTATAACCGGTAAGTGAATTTATTAAAGATGATTTACCAACATTCGACCTTCCAATAAATGCATATTCTGCTTTGTCGTGGGGAGGGCATTGGTTTAATGTTACCGAACTGGTAACATAATTAGCATATTTTATTTTCATCACACGAAACTTTATGGTATAAAAATAGACAAAATGAAAAAGCCTGCCAAAAAATGACAGGCTTTTCCTTTAATAAAAAAGTTAATTATAAAAGATTAAGCTAATTTTACATTAACTGCATTTAATCCTTTTTTACCTTCTTTTAGTTCGAATTCAACTGCGTCACCTTCATTAATCTCGTCGATTAAACCTGAAACGTGTACGAAGTACTCTTTTGATGTTTCGTCATCTGTAATAAAACCAAATCCTTTTGATCCATTGAAGAATTTTACGGTACCTTTTTTCATTGTAATAAATTTATTATTTTTAAAGTTTTGCAAAAGTAATAGTATTTTCCTTTGATTAACAAAAAACTACACTTTTTTTTTATTTATTGTTTTTTTACTTCTTAGGTCTCCCTTAAATAGGGAAATTAAAAGAGGAAGAAGTAATAAAAATTACTCTTTCTTTTGGTAAGTAGTTACATGTCTGTCTTTTTTCACATTGTAAATATCGTCAACAGTTATGAGAATACCAGTTTCTTCAACATTTCCAAAATGGTCGTTTAAGGCGGTACCAAATGTTTTCATTGTCGATGATAGATTCATATAGGCATTAAAGAGTGGTGGGATGTTTTCTCCAAGTTTGCGCACTTTTTGCACTAATATTTTATAGTTCTCATCGTAGTTGCAGCCGGTAAATATATTATTCAATACTTTATCACTGGTTGTTCTTAACAAAGGTTTAACAGGCACAATTAATTTTTCGTTGTCGGGGAAATATTTATCAAAGAAGAACAGGATAATATCTCTAGCAAGTCTGTCAAACTCTTGATACATCGTTACTTTACCAAAAAGATATTTTACATCAGGATGCTCAATTACTAGGGCACCAAGTCCATCCCACAGGTTATCGAGGGCATACATCCCTCTTCTTAAATTAAAAGTGGGCTGGTACAATGGCTGCACAAACGATCTTCCGAGTTCAATTGTACTTCGAAAATAATTATCGATAAAACTTTGATTGTATTTAAAAAGATTTGCTGTTGGCGACGAAACATTATTGGCCTTGTCAATTTTAAGGTCTTTACAGTGTACGTAGCGGTAGCCGCCAACAATCTCACTTTCTTCAGGATCCCAAACAATCATTTGCATAAATGAGTTTTCACCTATATCGTACTTATCTAAGTCTATTTCCTTAGCTGTTCCGCCACCGGCATCCCTAAAGGTTACCTCCCTCAATCTACCAATTTCTCTAATTACGTTTGGCGCACTTTTCTCATTTAAAATGTAAATTTCATTTTGAGCATTGTTTGTCTTCCGCAAAAAAGTGTCACTGTTCAACTCTTGTTGAAGTATATGTTTATCAATAGGAGGAATAATTGTTTTCATGGTAACTGATTTTTTGTCAAATATAATTAACTAATCAGAATTAGAAATTATTTTATGAAAAAAACTCTTCAAAACTTTTTTCGTAGCCTTCGCCTAGTTTATATGAGTACTGTCTCATTAGTTCAGCCCATTCATCATTTTTATATCGCTTGTCGAAAGTAGTATGCGGTATAGGTTTTCCAAAAGTAAACTTTATTGTTTTACCTGCCTGTTTCATCATTTCATCAACAAGATAAAGCATTTCGAGGTTTGCTTTTATTCCAATTTTTTTTCTGAAATTTGATAGATTGTAAAACCAGTTTGTATTACGACCACTAATGTGTGCTGGAATAATCATGCGTTTGAAGCGCTTCGATTTGGTAATAAAAGTTGTTTTCCAATGAAGATCTTTAATTACTCCATTATTTTTTCTGGAAACCAAACCAAAAGGAAAATAGCAGATAAGTTTGTTGGAAGCAAAAGTATCATTGATTATTTTGATGTTTTCGGCATTTGATCCATGTTTGTTTATCGGGATAAAAAGCGGAGCAAGATTCTTAACATTCATCAGAATATCGTTTACTGGGAAAGCAATATCCGGACGAACCTTACTTATTACAAGCATTAAAGCAACCCCATCTAATCCTCCCAAAGGATGGTTGGAAGCCACGATGCACCTTTCGGTTGGTGGAATGTTTTCAAGTCCCTCAATTTCTATTTTAGCCCCTAACTCATTAATGGAAGCCTCAATAAATTCAGTTCCCATAAGATGTCCAAATTTCTTAATGTAACTGTTAAATTCATCCTGATGGATTATTCGCTTAAGGTAAGATTTTACAAAGCCAGGTAGCAGTTTGTCCATTGTAGGACTTTTCTCTTTTATTATCTTGTCGAGGTCAATGTATTCTGTTCTTGTGGTTGGTACTTTTTCTTCCATCGTATTATTTCTAAATCAATGCAAATATACAATTGAATTTTGTTTGAAAAAAGATACAGGAATTAGGAGTCAGGAATCAGGAATCAAGAATCAGGAGACAGGAGTTAAGAATCAGGAGACAGGAGTTAAGAACTAGGAATTTAAAATGCTTTGCCTTGCAATTAATGCCTTCGTATAATAATGAGAGAGATGTAATACCTTATTTGCCCGAGTCTAACAACAGATAACCATGATAACAATGATAACCACAAAAGCAACACCTTCTAGGTTCTGGTAAACTTATATTTTTTCCTTAGAATTTTTTAGGATATTGTAAAGGAATTCCCGAGCCCTAAATAATTGGGCTTTAACTGTTCCCAGTGGTAAATCCAGTTCGTCAACAATTTCTTCGTAAGTGTATTCTTTAAAGTACCTAAGTTCGATAAGTTTTTTGTAATGCGGTTTTAATTTATGAATTACTTCACGCATCAACTTTATTTTTTGGACGTTGATTAACTCCTCTTCAGGGTTTCTGCTTCTTTCGGCAACACGCGTGGCAATACTGTCGGTAGCATCGTTTTTTGTAGAATGGATTATGTTTTCACCTAGTTTTTTCTTTCTGATAAAATCGATGCCATTATTGGTTGCTATCCTAAAAAGCCAGGTGCTGAACGCGTATTCGGGTGTGTACTGATCAAGTTTTTTAAATGCCTTACCAAATGCCTCAATGGTAAGATCCTCTGCATCGTGAGGGTTATTTGTCATTTTTAGCATCATGAAATATAGAGAATCGCGGTAAAAGTTAAGCAACTCGGCATAAGCAGCCTGATTGCCTTGCTCCAACGCTTGCCTCACAAGTTTGTAGTCGCGCTGACCTTTCTCCGTTAATTGGTTTACTTCCATGAAACTTTTTTTCTCATAATGCTAGCAAAAGCAAAAAAAGGAGTGATTAGTATGTAAAAAATGTCCAATACTGGCGAAAGTAAGAATAATCGTTGCTCATGCAGTTTATCCGAAATTTTTTTATTAACAAACAATTGAGTAAAAAAACGCAGAAAAAATATGGAGAAGACAATTTTTGGAATACTCAGGTTAACAACCAAAACAATAAAGGCGATGTAAAATAGAAGTTGCGAAATGCTGAAAAGTCCTAACAGGAATTTGAATTTGTTTTTATAGGCAGTACCCGTGCTCAAATGCCTTATCTTTTGTGTATACCATTCATTAAATCCATTTTTTGCTTCTGAGTACATAAATGATTCGGGTGAAATTTCTATTCTGCAGTTCTTTTTGTTGGCTACCGAATTGATAAACAAATCATCATCGCCTGAAGGGATTTTATAATGTGAAATAAAGCCTTTGTTTTTGATAAACAGCGATTTGCGATAGGAGAGGTTGCGGCCTACACCCATATAGGGTAATCCTGTGAGGGAAAATGAAAGGTACTGCATTGCCACCATCATGGTATCGTAGCGTATCAATAGATTTACAAATCCCTTTGCTTTTATGTAAGGACCGTAACCTAAAACTACCTCAGTTGAATCGTCCGAATAGTTTGCCGCCATATTTTCTATCCACTTTTGTGAAGTTGGTTTGCAGTCGGCATCGGTAAGCAGGAGAATATCGTTTTTTGCTGATTTTATCCCAATGGAAAGTGGGAACTTTTTGCCGGTAAAAAAATTGAGGTCGCGATCGATTTGAACAGTTTTTAAGTTTGTAAACCTGCCCTTCATTTCTTCCAGGTAATATTTTGTTTCGTCGGTGGAGGCGTGGTTTACAACAATAACTTCAAAATCAGGATAGTCTTGTTGCAAAACCGATTCAAGGTTTTTAACGAGGTTGTGGTATTCGTTGCGTGCAGCAATAACCACCGACACTGCTGGTTTTGAAGTTGAAGGAGTAAGTTTGGATTTATAAAAAGCCAGCCGTGCAAAAACCACCCAATAGTAAATCAGTTGAATGAGCGATGCGGCAACAAATACCCAAAATGTAATTAGTGTAAATAAATTTAAGTCGTTGAACAATGTCTTTTGCTTTGTGGCAAAAATAGTATATAGTTTAAAGCCAAAAATTTATTTGCTTATTAGTTTTTTATAATAACCAAGGAGTTTATTATTGTCGAGGACTACCATTCAATGCTTTCAAGTTCCCAAAAACCTCCATCTGAGAAATCGATCCTTACTATGCCATTATTTGTGGAATAGTAAAGTTTATATGCATAGTCCTCCATTTTCTCCTTTTCAAAATAGAAAATATTTTTTCCCCAATTGCCCATTATCAGGAGGCTATCAATATATTTAGTATTCTCTGTGCTCAAGGGAAGATCAAATGATGCTGTCATCCCTCTATTATCATAATTAAAATATAGAGTATATATTGGGGAACTATTTATTACTCCAGTCATACTCATCCAAAAACCCCCAAAATATGCAGAATCAATAGAGGTATCTTCATTTTCAATAAGGTAATAAGAATTTGAATTTACAGAAAGTAAACGTTCATAAATCTGATTATTTTTTAGGGTTACCAAAAAATCAAGCGTGTCCATATTATCGTTTACAAAAAATAATCTGTTACCAATAGAATATGGATTCTGGTTTTTCATTTTCTCTGTTAGTAAGAAACTCCCTTGTAGGTCATTTTTTCCACAACTCATCAAAAACATTGTCAACATCACCAAGAATAAGAAATCGAGTTTAATAGTTTTCATTATTCAAATTTTTATAATTTTATATGTTTTCGTTTTATTAGTACTCAACTAGCGCAAGTCTTACGCAAAGCCATTTGTGCGTTGGCGACTCGTGATTTGATTCCTCAATATGTATTTGTAACTTATGGTACAATT
>JAOZNY010000198.1:4070-5418 GCA_029933565.1 Bacteroidales bacterium | reverse complement strand
AAAGGGCTTGCTGCTGATGTTATCCACCACATCAACAATCAACCGGCAATTAAGTTGGCAATCGATATCCCCAGCGGACTTTTTGCCGATGAAACTTCAAAAAATGATGTCTCACCAATTATAAGAGCAGACTACACTCTGAGTTTCCAAATGCCTAAATTGGCTTTTTTATTACCCGAAAACAATGGTTTTGTCGGTCAGTGGGAAATCCTTGATATTGGACTCCACCCAAAATTTATTAATAATGTGGAAACAGACAATTATTTCATGCAAAAGGAAGATATCGCTTTTAGCATAAAACCTCGCACAAAATTTTCGCACAAAGGCACTTACGGCCATGCACTTTTAATTGCCGGTAGTTATGGAAAAATGGGAGCAGCTGTCTTGGCAGCAAAAGCCTGCCTCCGCTCAGGAGTTGGATTGCTGGATGTTCACATCCCAAAAACAGGCTACCAGATTATGCAAACAGCAACGCCCGAAACTATGTTGAGTTTAGATCGTTACGATAATTACTTTTCGGAAGTGCCTGATTTAAGCAAATACAATGTTGTGGGAATAGGTCCAGGTTTAGGAATGGAACAACAATCGCAAATGGCATTGAAATTACTTATTCAAAACAACCAAAGCCCCATGGTTTTTGATGCCGATGCTCTTAATATTTTGTCTGAAAACAAAACATGGCTTGCCTTTATTCCAAGAAATTCAGTTCTTACTCCTCATCCAAAAGAGTTTGAGCGCCTTGCAGGAAAATGGGGGAATGACTTTGAAAGATTGGAATTACAAAAACAGTTTGCCATAAAATATAGAGTTATTGTTGTTTTAAAAGGAGCACATACCTCTGTTTGTCTGCCAAATGGCAAATGCTATTTCAATTCTACCGGTAATCCGGGAATGGCAACAGCCGGAAGTGGAGATGTGCTCACAGGACTGATTACAGGTTTAATTGCTCAATCCTACCCTCCAGCCACAGCAGCAATTATGGGAGTTTTTATTCATGGCCTAGCCGGAGATATTGCCATGAAAAAAACAGGAATGCAGTCTCTTCTGGCAGGAGATATAATTGATAGTTTTGGAAAGGCATTTCTGAAACTAATATAAATTTAACTAATTATCAGCAGCAATAAAACTAAACACAAAAATCAATTAATCAAATGGTTACTGTGAATAAACTAGCTTAAACAATTTGAATTAAACTCTATGAAATAAATCTTGAAACTAATTTAGATTGAATACCTACCGGCTCCCCTCCTTTGAAAGGAGGGGAAGGTCTGAGCAAAGCGAAGATCAGGGTGGTTGAAAATCTAGAAAAACCACCCCTGGCCCCTCCTTGAAAAAAAGGAGGGGAGCA
>JAOZNY010000198.1:0-3970 GCA_029933565.1 Bacteroidales bacterium | reverse complement strand
GCCCCTCCTTGAAAAAAAGGAGGGGAGCATTGATTCCTACATAACAGCGGGTGTCCATCCTTGAAACAAGGAAGAGGGAATGTTTAGAACTACTCATATTAAAATAAGATAAGTAGCATAAACTTTAAAAAACGCCATGACCCACAATAAAATACATAATCGTAAACCACTGAAAGGCTTTCGTAAGCAACTAAGAAACAACCTAACTCCTGCCGAAGCAACATTATGGAAAGTTTTACAAAATAAACAATTGGAGGGCAGAAAATTCAGAAGGCAACATAGCATTGGAAAATACATTGCTGATTTCTATTGCCCTTCGGAAAAATTAGTAATCGAGTTGGATGGAGCCGGACATTTTACACCTGAAGGAGAAGCCCATGATTTGAAAAGAGATAGTTTTATAAAAGAATTGGGAATAACTGTTCTTCGATACGAAAACAGAGATGTTTATAATAATTTAGAGGCTGTGCTTGACGAAATAAGGAGTAATTTTAAGCACTAACGCTCCCCTCCTTTGGAAGGAGGGGAAGATCTGAGCGTAGCGAAGATCAGGGTGTGGTTGAAGATCTGAAAGCACCACCTCTGGCCCCTCCTTGAAATAAGGAGGGGAGCATTTAGACCTACATAACGCTAGTGTCCCTCCTTGAAATAAGGTGGGGAGTGTTATGAACCACCCCACAACGAACATTCCTCCTTAAAAAGTAAGTAGCAAATAAAATACACCAATAATTTTAACATAAATAACTATCTTTGAAAAGTCAAAGACAAATTCTCTTGTTTTCAAATTTACCAATTCATAAAAAAAATGAATAAAACAAAATTAACAATACTTCTAACTTTTACTCTAATCATAATTTTTACCATCACTTTCAAGTTGAGCAAAAGTGAAGAAAGACAACTTTCTGCTTCGCCAATTGGTAACAGCACTAATTTCGATTCGACATTTATAGGTAAACTAATTTTCCCCGACGAAACAAATAACAACTGCATTAGTTGTCACAAGGGCATTGACCCCATACGCAACCCAGAGTCGGGGATGATGCAGGAAATTTATATTTTGGCAGAAAAAGCCGGATTTAAAGATAACGAATGTATCGTCTGTCACGGTGGAAACCCAAATGCAACAGATAAAATTAATGCACACAACGGAAGCATCGATTACTTCAAAAACAATCAGGGTCCCGAAGAATTTTATCCCGACCCTGCCAGTGTTTGGATAAATGCACGCACTTGCGGAATATGCCACATCGAGCAGGTCAGCACTCAGTTTACTTCCTTAATGTTTACCGAAGCAGGAAAAATACAAGGTGCTACCTGGGGGTTTGGCGGACTTCAGGGCTACGATCACAATGTTGCAAACTTGGCGGTTGATGAAGTAGATATTCACCAAAGACTGGGCAGTGATATTTATAAAGATTATATCGCCGACTTAAAAAAGGCAGAACCTCAAATCTTTCCTAAACACATGAAAGACCTTCCCCCTGCCCCTACCCCTGAAGAGATTGAAGAAAATCCGGCACTTGCTGTTTACACTTACCTGCGTGCCGACTGCCAACGATGCCATACAGGTGTTAAAGGCCACCATGCCGATGGCGATTATCGTGGATCCGGCTGCGGCTCATGCCACATTCCTTACTCAAACAGAGGACTCTACGAAGGTAACGATCCTACAATTAGCAAAACTAAAAAGGGGAAATTACTGGTCCATTCAATACAATCGAGCAGGGATGTCAAGGTAAGCCTGCACGGTCATTCCTATTCGGGAATCCCAACTAAAACCTGTACTTCATGCCACAACCGTGGACGAAGGATTGGTGTTTCCTACGAAGGATTGATGGAAACATCCTACCAATCTCCATTTATGGGAAATGCCGGTATGCAGAAGCAAATTCACAAAAAAAATTACATCCATCTTCAGGCTGATGTTCACCTAAGCAAAGGCATGGTTTGTCAGGACTGCCATACTTCCGGCGACATGCACAGTTTGGGCGATTTAATAGGAACAATTCAGGGAGCGGTAGAGATAGAATGTCAGGACTGCCACGGTACACCAACAAAATACCCATGGGAGTTGCCAATTGGTTATAGCGATGAAGTTACCGGAACATTTCCTGCAACAGGAAACCCACGCGGTGTTTCGCAAACAGTAGCCAACTATCTCAAAAAAGGCTGGGTTGCAGATGTAAAGGATGGTTATTTGATTTCATGCCGTGGAAATGCTATGCCCCACATAGTAAAAAATGGCGATGAAATTATTCTTCACTCTGCAAGTGGAAAAGATATTCCATTAATTCCACTTAAAAAACTTGCAGATGAAGACATGCTTTCGCAGGAAGGAAAAGTTGCCATGCAGCAGATTGGCGGACACATAGATAATATGGAGTGTTATGCATGCCATGCTACCTGGGCTCCACAATGCTATGGCTGCCACATTAATATCGATTACACAAAAATAACACCTCGCACCGACTGGGTTGAAGTAGCCAAAAATCCAAATAAACACGGACAGACTGCCGATGCTCTTTCTCCTGAAGAAATGCTGAAAATTACAGACTTGGTTTTGAGCGGTGAGGTAAAGGAACAGCGTAGTTTCTTGCGTTGGGAAGATCCACCATTGGTGGTTAACGGCGAACACAGGATTTCACCTGCAATTCCCGGATGCCAAACTACAGTTACCGTTACTGATGTAAATGGAAAAGTAAAATTGCTAAATCACATTTTTAAGATTCCTAACGTAGAAGGTGCTGGCGAAGAAGGTCAACTGGCCATCGATATTTCACCTTTGCAGCCCCATACAACACAAAAAGAAGCCCGCTCCTGCGAGAGTTGCCACAACAATCCTAAGTCGATGGGTTATGGAATTGAAGGTGGAAAACTTTACAGTCCCCCTAACCAAAATATTGTAATGGACTTAACCGATATTGACGGAAGACCTATTGCCATGCAGGTTGACACTCAGTTTAATGCAGTAGCAAATCTTAAAATGGATTGGAGCAGATTTTTGGATGAAGACGGAAATCAACTTCAAACTGTAGGTCATCACTTTTCGGGCTCACGACCACTAAACAAAGACGAACTCAACAAACTCGACCGTAGAGGAGTCTGCCTTTCGTGCCACAAAACTATTCCTGATGAAGACCTTGCCACTAACCTCTTAAGCCATGTTGCTGAGTATGCCAATGTTGAAATTGACAATGAAGAGCATGCTAATATTTTAAATAAGTCGATAAGGCTGAGTGCATGGGTTCAGGTGCTTGGGGGATTATTTGTGGTTTTATTAATAATATTTTTACTTTTTATGTGGGTTCGTAAAAGATAGGACAGGCTAAGTGCAAACTTATCCTAGTGGGGTCGGGATAGAACCTGCAACCCGTAACACGCAACAAGACTACTTCTTCATCTCCCTGTCAATCTCCCGTTTATGGTCTTTGTCTTTTAAGGTATTTCGCTTGTCGTAGAAGTGCTTTCCTTTGGCTAGTGCAATTTCAAGTTTTGCATAGCCTTTGTCATTTATAAAAAGAACAACCGGCACAATCGTCATGCTTTTTTCTTTCACCTGCCTCTGCATTTTTTTCAATTCACGACGATTAAGCAAAAGTTTTCTATCTCGTTTAGCAAGATGGTTATTGTAAGTTCCATACAAATATTCCGAAATATGCATATTTCTCACAAAGAGTTCGCCACCCTCAAAATAACAATACGAATCTGCCAGATTCGCCTTTCCTTCTCTTATTGACTTAATCTCAGTACCTGTAAGTACAATTCCAGCCACTATTTTATCAATAAGGAAATACTCCCAGGAGATTCTTTTATTGCGTATTTTTATTTTGTTATCCATGTTTTAAAAAGAGTGTGCAAAAGTAGCAAAATAAGGTAAAGTCAGCCTACATTATTTCCAACGAAAAACTATCCCCATCACAAAAACTGGTGTAATTTTGTACAAATATTAATTGTATATGAAAACATATAT
>JAOZNY010000197.1 GCA_029933565.1 Bacteroidales bacterium | reverse complement strand
CTTTTCACTTGTATCCTTGCCTTTTACCACTTTTCTACTCTGGCTTTTGTTTTGATGATTATCAACCTTTTTTTCTATTTTTTTTCCTGAATATAAAATTCCCATTTCCATTGGTTGGTTGTATAATTCAGGCATGAAATATTTACCTTTTTCATTAGGTTTCTTTTCAATTTCCACCATTTCAGGATTGGTTTCTTTTTCTCTTTTCATATACAAATCATTTCTCTCTGCATAAACAACCCATGAAATTTTTTGATTTGAAATTCCTCCTGAAATTATAAAACTTCCTTGGTCGCTAATTTCTTCCTTAATGAATAAATTAGGTGCATGTTGTCCAATAGGAGTTAAATTATACGAAAAATTTGTATTTATTTCAATAAAATATTCTGGAAGATTAATAACGGCTTCGCCATTTTCATCTAATAAAACATTGCCTCTGTACATATTTAATACTTCTGGAGATTCAATGGTGTAATGTTTGAGTATTTTATTCTCAGGATCAAGAGGATGGTCAATAACAAAAGATTTGGTGCCACTAGCACCTAAGTTGCCTGAGGAATAAACACCATAATATCTGCCCTGTCCTATAACACCATATCCGTAACCACTATTTGGATAAGAATATCCAAACACTCCTACACCATCATTGTTCCCACCACCACTAAATCGACCATACACTCCACGAGTACCAGTGCCTCCTGTTGATCGTTTTGCAAAAGATTCAATTCCAAATCTATATCCTGTAAAAGATCCACCACCACCATCCCCCATGGTCAATCGTGACTCGTCATTCCCTACACCTACCACTCCTACACCATCTTCACCCTCAGTATAACCATATACGCCTATGCCATCATCACCGTCCTCGGCATAACCATAAACGCCATGAAAACCAGAGAAAGCACCCCCACTACCATCGGGTAATGTATGATAGGTGCTTCCATCATTTCCCACTCCGATAACGCCAGTTCCATCTTCGTCGACAGCATGACCATAAAGGCCGTGAAAACCTGTGAAAGCACCACCTGTTCCGGTACCATCTGCTAAAGTATGATAAGTGGAGCCATTATTGCCTAATCCAATTACTCCTATTCCATCGGAAGTACTTGCATGACCATAAAGCCCATCAAAACCCGAAAAAGCACCACCTGTACCAGTTGTAGTGGTATGGTAAGTAGAATAATTATTTCCAAGACCAATTACACCTACTCCATCTGTAGAATTAGTGGCTTTTCCATAAATACCATCAGCTCCTGTGAATGCGCCACCTGATCCTGACCCTAAAACATAGGCAGAACTTCCTCCATTCCCAACCGCTGCAATTCCAGTCCCATTAGTTACGTTCAATGCTTTTGTATATGTACCATATTTTGCTCCCCTAATTGAGGCACCACTGCCCACACTAAAGGTTGAAATTGACTGATTATTACCAGCCACTGCTATTCCAGTTCCATCCGAATCAGTTGCAAGTGAATAAATACCAGTGGAAGTACCTAGAAATGTTCCTCCACTTCCTGCCGAAAAGGAAACGGCACTTACATTATTTCCTAAAGATAGTATACCGTTTCCATCTCCATTTACTGCTTTTGTATAAGTTCCAAATGTACCTCCTGTAAATGACCCGCCGCTACCAGAGTTGAGGTAACTTCCAGATACATTATTTCCAGTAGCCAATATTCCATTTCCATTTGCATCAGAACTATGGGCTCTCATTGCAAAGGTATTGTCGGAAACTCCCAAAACAGCATATCCAAAATCTGATGTGGCGTAAAGAGCGTTAATATTTGTAGAATTTGCTGTAATCGTTAATTTATCTTCTGTGTCAGGTGCTGTGTACCCGTTGCTAATACTTATTCTGCCATCACTTAATATTCGCAGTTTCTCAACACCATTAGTATTAAAAGCAAGGGCTTCATCATCAGTGGTACCAACAAAGTTAGTACCTACCGTTGTTCCACTGTTTCCAGTTAACTCCCAACTTGTAATTGTGCCGGTACCTGTTTCAAGTTTAACCCAACTTGACCCGCTCCAATAATAAAATCCCTCTGGTTGGTTTGCACCACTATTGTATACCAATAGCCCTGTTGCTGGCGAAGTTACCGGGCTTGGACTTGATAAACTGCTAGTTAAAGTTACTCTGGGGATTAATAAACCTTTAGTTGTTGAAACAATATCAAGAGCTGAAGATGCATCGGGAGTATTAGTAAGGACACCTATTTGAGAATAACTTACTATATTTAGACTAATTAATAAGAACACAAGAAATAAATTTAACTTTTTCATACTTCATCTTGTTTTTCTAATTACTCTCTACAAAACTAATTAATCAATTATTATTTTGTGAAAAAGCATTAAGTGCTTATGTTTCCATTCTTTGCAAGAATAGGTAAAATATAAGATTTTGTCAAGTAATACAGTAATAAGTTTTACAATTATTGAGACTCTAATTAATAGAATTCAGCAGAAAGGACTACATCTTCCTGCTGAATTCAATATTACTAACTCAAAACAATTTGAAAATATTTATATCTTAGGACCTGTTGCAAGGTCACAAAATGGAGTATCGAGGCTAAATAGAAATGTCATTTCACCTGTTTCCTCATTAAGAGTGTACAAGCCATAAACACCATTGGTGTTATCGACAGCATAAAGAACCTCATCTTCACCAAATGCAATTTGAATATTATCGTTTTCTATTGTTGCAATAGAAGTTGTTTCGCCTGTAGTTAAATCAAACTTAAAGAACTGACTTGTTCCATCAAGATTGTCTCCTATACCATAAACGAATGCACCATCAGAACTAATGGTAATATCCTGTACAGTTGAAGTTATATCAAGTGTATCAACAGGTTCTTCGTTAACAATATCACCATCATCCTCGTCAAATTCAACTATCATAAGTTCGTTCTCTTCATTATCAACATAATAGTAATCACCCTCATAAACAGTGCCACTACCACCTTCACCCTCTAGGTCTCCTTCATCTTCTGAACCTTCTTCTTCATCCATGTCATTACTCCATAAATCTCCATTGGGGAAAGTTGTAAAGTAGAAAGTATTGGTTTCAGAATCCCAGGCATTACCGTTATAACTTTCGCCGGGGATTGATGGGATAAATTCGGAAGAAATTAAGGTTGCTTCTTCTGTGGCCAAATTAATATGATAAATATTAACGCTATCAGTCCTGCATTCCGTTGCATACAATATTGTGGCTTCTTCCAGAGGAATATTTAGGTATTGATAATTAATGAACCATCCCCATCTTTTTCCCGAAAATTTAGTAGCTGTTGTTTCATTGAAAGCCCAAGCAGTTTCTGTTTGCCCATTGCTGTTCTTAACAACGGCGTGGGCAGCAACAACAAATTGTTGTCCAGATATAAATGGGAGTGTAGTATAATTAAAGTATGTAGTGCCAGCATCATGGTTTTCGGCATAAGGGAAGTGCCCTATTTTTGGATTTCCAGGTTTGTTAACTGGAATATCACTGCCTGAATATCCAACAAATACATGGGTTTCAATAATTTCCCAATCTCCGCTTGTCTCATAAGTAACATCAATAACATCGGTTATGTCATTAATTTCAATAGTAACTGTTCCTACATTGATTGTTTGACCTGCTAGTAGGTCGTTTGTTGCTGCACCATATTTGAGCGAGTTGTAACCATGTCCCAGGTTAGTGTCGTTGTCAACTGGTAATTGTTTGTTACATCCTGCTATAAATAATAGTACGAATGCGAATAATAAAGTTGTCTTCATAATGTTAAGTTTTTATGTAAAAAATTAATAATATTCTAAGTACCATATAATACTCGAATTACAATAAATTGTTACAATTAAAATATCCTAGAAAACACTTTGCTGCTTGTTGTTTGTTGTGCTTGTTTCTAAAATAGTCATGCAATATACGAAAAAAAACTTGATTTAGGCATTATTTTCTTGTTTAAATCTGTTCTAAATAAATTTTTCTTTGAGTAAAGCAATTTGAACTACTTAAGTTTTAGGCAATATTTATTACGGTATTAATACTAAGAAAGATTTATAAGAACTACTCTGTTATGAGTTCGGGTAAACTCTTATCTAATTGATTTGAGATATTTTACCGGCCAAATTACCTATCAAAAGAAAATTGAGGGGTTTATTAAATACAGAAAGCCACCCGGTTAAGAGTGGCTTTCGTGGAACAAACTGGAGGATTCTCGAACCAGTTTAAGGAGGATCTTAAGCTAATTCTTGCATTATAACTTACACGTTTGAATCTGTTGATCTGTATATTTGGCTGTAGTAAAAATGATAAATCAAAATTATATTCACATTTACATATGCAGTTTTATCATTTAATAACTATTATACTAGTCAAAACTCATCAAATTAATTTACACATGAGGAAATTATTTTTAATAATTTGATTCTATTAAAATATAATTTAATATCTTTACGTCAACTTACATTACCTAAAGTCCTTATTATGAAATTGAAATATTTCAAAATAGAAACCAAAGTATTATATAAACATTATATACTATTTCACCCACTATTATTAGCAGTATACGTTTTCGTAATTATCTTATTCTTTTCACCTAATTATTTTAATAAATATACTGCTAAAATTACATATATGGAACATAGAATCGATTTTGATAAAAAATATTACTATGATTTAAATGGAGATAGTATAAGTGAAAAGATTTATGCAGGTTACAACTCCTCACGCAATGAAATTCGAATTCAGCATTATAACCTAAATAATAAAATTTACGATCAATGGATGCCACAGGGAAAATGGCTCATGCATCATAAACCAGTCTTTGGTGACTACAACAATAATAGTTTTGCTGAGATATATTGCCTAACATATGAAGAAAACTCCGTATTACTTAGTATTAAGGAACTGATGTTAGAAGGAGGCATTGAAATTAAAAACCGCTTTGTTTGCAATGTTGGTACTTTTAATAACGGAAAAATTGATGTCACAGATTGGGGCGGAAAACTTATGGATATCAATGGAGACGAAATTGAAGAATATGTATTCTTTCTTTATGGTGGGTTCTCAAAATATCCAAGAAATGTATTTGTATACTATATTTTAAGTGACTCATTGGTTATGTCACCTTCAAGTGCTTCTGGTCTAAATAATAAATTCCAATTTATGGATCTTAACGGTGATGGAATTGAGGAAATTACAGGTCATGTTGGTTCTCCTGAGAATATCCATTACCCAAAACCTTATACGGATAGTGCTGCGTGGTTAATGGTATTAGATCCAAGTACTATGAATTTTCTCTTTTCTCCTCATAGGTTTGATGTTGGAATTGGCTCAAGAGTAAATCCTGTTTTTTATAGTATTAATAAAAAAAAGTATATTGCTGTTTCAATTTATAGTAATTCAGCTAAGAAGAATATTACTTACCTACAGTTGAAATTATA
>JAOZNY010000426.1 GCA_029933565.1 Bacteroidales bacterium | reverse complement strand
TTTTTTTGAAAGCAACAGTATTACAATAAATCATTTGCCAGATTAGCCAGTTCTGACCTTTCCCCTTTTTCCAGAAGTACGTGCGAATAAATTTCGTGGTGTTTTATTTTATCGATCAAAACCGAAAGCCCGTTTGATTGTGAGTCAAGATAAGGTGTATCGATTTGGTAAATATCGCCTGTAAAAATTATTTTAGTGTTTTCACCGGCACGGGTAATAATAGTTTTTACCTCATGAGGGGTTAGGTTTTGTGCCTCGTCAACTATGAAAATCACATTCGAAATGCTTCGCCCTCGAATGTAGGCTAAGGGGGTAATCAACAGTTTTTCCTTTTCTATGGCTTCGCTTATGCGTTTGTACTCCGGATCCTGTTCGCCATGTTGGTTCTGAATATATTTCAGGTTGTCCCAAAGCGGCTCCATATAGGGATTGATCTTTTCGTGGATGTCTCCCGGCAGGTAGCCAATATCTTTGTTGCTCAACGGAACTATTGGTCGGGCAAGATAAATCTGTTTGAAATTTCGTCTTTGTGCCCAGGCTCCGGCGAGTGCCAGCAGGGTTTTTCCGGTTCCGGCTACCCCCTGTAGAGTTACTAATTTAATCTCGGGATTTAATATGGCGTGCAATGCAAAAACCTGTTCTGCATTACGTGGCATTATCCTCGAAACTGCATGTTTTTCAACTCTTTCAACCCTATTTGTAATTGGGTTAAAATATGCCAGTGCCGATGCTCTGTCGCTCTTTAAAATATAATAATGATTTGGTATTGACTCTTTTAATCCTAATTCACTCAAACTACAAAAGCTTTCTGCATAAAGTTTGTCAATAACATCAGGATTATCAACCTCAACCACGTTTTTTCCTGTGTAAAGACTATCAATATTCTGAACTTTACCAGTCTCAAAATCCTCAGCCGGTAGGCTTAATGATTTCGCTTTTAACCTAAGGTTAATGTCCTTGCTTACAAGTATCACCTTCCTGTCGGGATGCTCTTCCTTAAGTTTAAGTGCCGCATTTAAAATCCGATGATCCGGTTTGTTGTCACTAAATATTGAGCGTGCATCAAGTTTGCTTTGCTCATTCATTATTACCTTGAACTTCCCTTTATTGGGGCCATTAAGATTACGCCAGTTTTTCATGGTGGACTTACCCGAAATGCTATCCAAAAATCTTATAAACTCCCTTGCCTCAAAGTTTTTTGTGGTATTCCCTTTTTTGAAATTATCCAATTCTTCTAAAACCGTAATTGGTATTGCAACATCGTTGTCTTCAAACTCATTAATGGCATTGTGGTTGTAAATAATTACTGAAGTGTCGAGTACAAAAATTTTCTTTGTGTTGGGGGTATTTTTTTTTGCTGTGGATTTTGCTGGCATACTCTTTTGT
>JAOZNY010000425.1 GCA_029933565.1 Bacteroidales bacterium | reverse complement strand
GTTCTTCGTCAACAATTATTAAACCCAAATTTGAAAAAGGCAAAAACATTGCCGAGCGTGGACCCAAAATAATCTGAAAGGAATTAAAGTTTTCCCCTTTATCTATTTTTGCAATATTCCGCCATACCTCTGCCCTTTCGTTGCGGTTGTAGCGCGAATGGTAAACGCCTATTTTATCGCCAAAATATTTTTGCAGTCGGTGGATAATGTGTGTTGTAAGTGCTATTTCAGGTAAAAGAAACAAAACCTGTTTACCTTCACTTAGCACTTCTTCTATTAGTTTTATGTAAACTTCGGTTTTACCCGAAGATGTTACACCATGCAACAAAACAACATTTTGCTCTTTGAAATCGCTTTTAATTTTTTCCAAAGCCACTTTCTGAAGCTCATTCAAAATAATATCTGAAACACTTTCTTTCCCACTAAATTTTTCAAAACGGCTTATCAACTTTTCTTCACAATTAAAAACTTCCTTTTCAATCAGTGCTTTTAAAATTGCCTGCGATGCAGTTGTTTTCTGTAAAAGTTCGGTTTGCTTAATTTCAAAACTTTCATCTTCCGGATAAGAAGAAAACCGTAAAAAGTTCATCAGTAGTTCGAGTTGTTTGTGGGCACGTTTGCTGAGTTCCTCCATCAAACCCTGCATATTTGCTTCCTCAAAATAATCGGCATTAAGCGAAATATATTTTTCCTTTTTTGCTCTGTAGCCATCCCTCAACTCCTCTTCCATCAACAAATAATTTTTGTCGATCATTTTTTTTAGCAAAGGGAGGACATTGGGAAAGCCCAGCAAATTAGAAATTTCGCCAACTGCAAGTCGCTTCTTTGAAAGCAGTGCCTCTGTTAGTTTGTATTCGTTCTGGTCGAGGATATTTTTATCGAGCACAAAATCGGGCGACAGCAACACTTTACTTTCACTTGCCAGCTTAAGCGCCGATGGTAGGGCAGCATTCATCACTTCCCCTTCGGTACTCATATAATAATTTGAGATCCACTGCCAGAACTTAAACTGTATTTCGTTAACCACTGCCTCTTTGTCAAGAAGGTGGAGGATGTATTTTGGTGTGTATTCGGGCACTTCGGTGTGAAGTTTTTTTATTAGCCCCGAATAAATCTTCTTTTTCCCAAACTGAACAGCCACCCTTTGTCCTACCTTTACAAACTCATTTAACTCAAAAGGTATGCGATAAGTGAATGTTCCTTTTATGGGTAAAGGCAGCAAAATATCAGCAAATAGGGTTGTTCGTTCCATTGGAAGCAAAGGTAGAAAATTTGATAGAGGGATATATTTCAAGCAAAACAATTTTCTCATTCACACATTCTCTCCCCACTCCCTTTACTCCATTCAATCATTTCCTTCATCATTCAAGCAAATATTTTACTTTTGCAGCCA
>JAOZNY010000424.1 GCA_029933565.1 Bacteroidales bacterium | reverse complement strand
AACATAATTATTGTTTTTAATTAATAAACTCGATTTCAGTAAGCCGACAAAAATAGATAAATTAATCAGTGATGCAAATTTTTGTTTTTCGGTTTATTATATCTTTATCCACAAAAATCGAAGAATGAAAAATGATGATGACTTTGAAATTCCTGATGGTAATTTTATTACGGGAATTTACAATTATTGCGATAGGTGGTGTGAGCGTTGTATTTATACCGATCGATGTATGAACTATGAGATGGGGAAAGAGTTTGAGAGGGAACTTGATGCTGATAAACGTCGGGAAAAATCCCTTGAGGAGAATAAGGACTTTTGGGAACAGGTAAACAAAACTGTTGAGGAGGCAGCAGAACTTATTGACGAAGAAATGCCACTTGAGGCTGAGGATGCTTTTTCTTTTTTTGGTGATGAGGATATTGAGGAAGACGATGAAGAGGCAATAGAAGATCGTAAGAAAATAAGAGAGAAGACAAAAAATCACGTAATCTCAAAGGTTTCATTAAAATATGAAGAAGCAGTTCATAAATGGTTTGAGGATAGAAAGAAAATTCTTAAGATTGAACATAGTGAGGAAAAATACAGCCTGAGTGTGACATATCCTGAAATCACAGAAGAGAAAATTTTAAAAAGTGTTTCTGAATCTATTGAGGTGGTTATGTGGTATCACATTCAAATCTGGGTAAAACTACAACGTGCACTTTCAGGTTATTTTGAAGAAATAGAGGAGCCTTATTTATTTGAAGATTTTCCAATAAAGGATTATGATGGATCTGCTTTTGTAGTATTGATGGGCATCGCTAGGTCAATTGGTGCATGGAATAATTTGTCCAGCAAGGTTCTTCCTGAAAGGGATTCGATAAAACCAATGCTTAGAATGCTGCTTTGGCTTAGACCAGAAGTGGAAAAGATGTTTCCAAAAGCAAGAGCTTTTGTATGGCCACCGGAGGATTTTTGAACTTAGGGCTTGGAGTCTGCAATTCATTTTTTCGCCTTCTTCTTTAAGATAGAGGGTTTTTCTCCCCTTTGGGGAGATGCCCGCAGGGCAGAGGGGTTGGGAGATGCCCATTGGGCAGAGGGAGGCAATTTATTATTCTGTTTCCTCTTAACTTTAAGTATTTTTGCAAAAAAATAAAAATGGAAAAAATAATCCCTGGAATATATCTCTACTGCAACCGCTGGTGTGAAATGTGCCCTTTTACAGTAAGGTGTGAGGCTTTTGGTGCCGACAAGAGTTTTCATAATGGTGAGCACGATGAAAAAATGAAACAGTTTTGGCAAGATCTGGAATCAGGCATTGCCGAAAATGAAGAAAGAATCGTTGCCCTTGCTGCTGAAAAGGGCATAAGTCTTAGCGAATTTGATGAGCCCACACAGAAAAAGGATTTTGATCT
>JAOZNY010000033.1 GCA_029933565.1 Bacteroidales bacterium | reverse complement strand
ACTGGGGTTAGAGCATGTTTTTATTGATTTCTCAGAAACTTTCGGAGGCTAGTGATATTTCAGGCCAAAAATAAACATAACAATTTTATTTTCAGGTATTAATACACATTTTATTTATGCAAACGATTGATGAATGTGAATTTAAATAACAAACAATTTCCATTAACTGATGCCTTCCCACTCTCTTACATAATAATTGCAAAACTTAAATATTTCAATTTTCTTTCTTTCAGGGAAATTTTCCATAATGTTTCCATAGCCCAAACAAAAAACCCCCAATAATCAGTGATTATCAGAGGCTTAGCCATGTTTTAGTGTGGTACCACCTGGAATAAAACTAAATCCTATTATTCCTTTCTATTTCAGTACTTTAAGCAATTATTTCTTTTTGTATTAGTAAACAGTTAGGAAACACTAATATTGTGTTTTCTCCAACCTACTTCTTTATTTTATTATTAATCTTATTCCATTATTAAGTCTTTTCCATTCTTTCCAATATCTTTCTAACTCTGCATCTGCAGAAAAGCCGTCACTTAAATAGTTAATAATATTACTGAAGTTAATATTAAAAACACCAAAGTAAAATGCTTCAAAGAAATTACCCGAACTATTGATCATATTAGTATAAAATCTATCCATTTTGCTGTAAGGAATTTCTGATAACCCCTTAGAATGCAGTCTTATGAGTTCAAAAGATCTAGTATCATTTATAATATATTTTGATTTACCTGGATAATCATATGGATAAGATGGAATTATTTGTTGGTTTAGCATTAAACATATTTCCAGAACATAAACGTCTTTAATATAACTAAGTTTATCTGAAATTTTATCGAAACGCTTAACTGTCATCATAACAATAGGATCAGTAATAAAATCATCTGCTACATCATCTCCCTTTTCACTAGCACCTAATATTAGTTCTAGTGATACACCTAATACTTTAGCAATATTTTCCAGTGTAGAAAATTTAATGGTTTTTTTTGATAAACCGTTACTTAATCCCTGTCTAGAGTACTCAAGTTTATCAGCTAACCAATTAAATGTGTGATTTTGATCTTCTAAGATTTTTTTTACATTTTGTGATATATCATTCATATTCAGGTCTTTTGACAGTTATCAACAGCGCATTGTTAATATTGTATTGCATTCAAGTCGTCATTGAGTTACTTTGAAGCAACTTTTTATTAACTTTGCAGCGTAATTGTTGCACAAATATATAAATATTTTAATAATGTCAGAAATAATATTAACCACTAAGCAAGATTTAGAAAAAGTCATTAAAGCAGTTTTAGTTGCACATGACAACGAAAAGGCTTTAAAACTACCTGAAAAGGTGTACACCATTAACCAAGTTGCAAAAATGTTGGGCAAAGCCCATGCAACTATAAAAAAACTGGTAGAAAGGGGTTATATAAAAAGTACAAAAGATGGCTTGATTAAGGGGTCAGCAATTAACGAATACTTAGGTCAATAGTTTGCCAAAAGCTTTGATTTGAGGAATTTCAATTATTACCATGAAAATGGTAAAGCCCCCTGTGTGGAACCGGGGGGCTTTAATCTAATAGATAATACAATGATTGACATCAATTAGTAAGAATAAGAAAATTGAGAAAATGCGATAATATGAGTTCGAATTTAACCAAGGATACAATAACTACGAGAGTTAATGAAAGTAACCAAAAAAATGGTAAATATTTTATAGACAGTTTAGAGGCTCATATTAATGATTTATATAAAGAAAAAGATACAAATGGCCTTTTTACGATTAAAACTGCCAATCAATGGATTGAGGAAAGTAAATTGAAACCAATTCCAAGGATGTTATTTGGCGAGTTTTGGTTTGACAACGAATTATGTATAATGTTTGCGGACACTAATCAAGGAAAATCGATATTAGCCGTCCAGATAGGAAACAGTATCAGTAAAGGGCAAAACATACCAGGCTTTAAATTAGAAACAGATTCACAAACAGTTTTATATTTTGATTTTGAACTTTCGGCAAAGCAATTTGAAAGTAGATATTCAGTAAAAAATGAATCTGAGAAAAGATTTGAAGACCATTATGAGTGGAGTGAGAATTTTATCAGAGTTGAGATAAACCCACGAACTGATGTGCCGGAAGGATTCAGTTTTGAACAATACCTGAATCAATCTCTTGAACAAGCAATAATCAAAACAAAAGCAAGAGTTTTAATCATTGATAACCTAACATATTTAAAGAGTGACACAGAGAGATCAAAGGATGCCGCCCCCTTGGTTAAAGGTTTACAATTATTAATAGACAAACACAATTGCTCGATACTTGTTTTGGCTCACACTCCCAAACGAGACTTATCCAAGCCCATTACCAGAAACGACTTACAGGGCAGCAAGAGATTAATTGATTTTTGTGATAGCGCTATTGCAATTGGCGAAAGCCATACCGATAAAAACGTTAAGTATTTCAAGCAAATAAAAGTAAGGGCAATGGAATTTATGTATGACAGTGAAAATGTAATTGTCTGCCAACTACATAAACCTCATAATTTTTTACAGTTTGAGTTTTTGAATTTTGGAACCGAGCGGGATCACCTTAAACAATATACGGAAAAGGATAAAGAGCAGCGTATTATAGAGGTTTTAGAACTGAAACAGCAAGGACTATCAAATGTCGAAATTGCCAGAAGACATGGTTGTTCTGAGGGAGCAGTACGAAAGTGGATTAAAAAAGGAGCTGAAAATAAAGAATAGTTCGTACTACTCGTACCATTCGTACAGGTGTACGAGTAGTACGAATGGTACGAATAAAACAACAACAATATGAATAACAATCAATATACTCTTGAACCCTACAAAGGAAGAAAATCGAGGCATACATGTCCTGCATGTATGAAGCCGAATGAGTTTACCAGATATATTGATATTAACACTGGTGAAAAACTTTCAGAGCAAGTAGGGCGTTGTAACAGGGTGGATAAATGTGCATACCACTATACCCCAAAACAATATTTTGCTGATTATGGAATAAAACCAAACAAGTCTTACAAAAGAAGTCAAAATGTAGTTGTACAAAAGCCACCAAGTTATATTGATACCGGAATATTCAGTTCATCTTTGAATAGATATGACGAAAATAACCTCATAAAATACCTGATTTCCATTTTTAACGCTAATACCGTTAATTACCTGATTAATAAATACAAAATAGGTACTTCTAAACGATATGGTGGCAATTCAACAGTTTTTTGGCAGATAGATATAGAAAACAGAATAAGGACTGGTAAACTAATTAAATACAATGAAAATGGACATCGTATTAAAGGTAAAAACAACTGGGTACATTCAGTTTTAAATTTAGAGAACTTTATTCTTAAACAATGTTTTTTTGGCGAACATATCTTAAACCATTGCTCGACGAGAAAAGTTGGCATTGTTGAAAGTGAAAAAACAGCAATAATACTACAAGCTAAAATTCCAGACTTGATATGGCTAGCCAGTGGGGGTGCTGACGGAATTAATTACGAAAAAGTTAAACCATTAGTCGGGAGAGATGTTATTCTGTTTCCTGATGCTTCTGAAGGAAGTAAAATTTTCAAAAAATGGCAACAAAAAGCGGAGCAATTTGGCTTTAAAATTTCAGATTATCTTGAGCAATACACAACGGAATCACAAAAATTAAATGGAGTTGATATTGCTGATTTTATTTATTAATCAAAAACTATATATCATGGAAAAAGAAAAATTAAAAGAAAAAGCAATTCAGCTTGCTGGTCAAAATTTATCCTATGGCAAAATCGCTGAGCAACTTGGAGTAGGTAAAACAACAGTTTATAACTGGATTAATAGTGTTCCAGGAACGGAAAGTGAAAAAAACGTTCTAGGGTCTGGAACCACTGTTCCGAACGCATTTGAGAACGATTTGAATGACTTAAAAGGGTTGAAAGAAGAACTACAGAACGAATTTGGCTCTGATAAAGACATTAATGCACTTGTGGAAATTAAAAAAGCCGAATTTGAGCATGAATACAAAATGGAGCAACTGGAAATGGAACGAAAAACGCTTCTGCATCAACAAAAAATGGAAGCCGAAAGCCTAAAATCCGAACAACTAGCCATACAACTTGATGAAACTAAATTGAAAATAGAACACGAACTGCAAAAAACGGAACAACAGGATTCAACCATTAATAAGTTAGAACAAAATAACAGTTTACTATCACTTCAACTTGATGATATCAAAACTCAAAACCAAATAATGGAACTTGATGAAGAACTTACGACAGGCTTTTCGCAACAAGTTAATAATTATCTTGGTCTTGAGGGGAACGAAATAACTTTGGAGGAAGTTGATAATACTTTAGAAGAAGTAGAAGAAACAATTGCACAATTTAAGCAATGGGTTAAGAATGCCAATGGCAAAAAACATGACTATCCTGAACTGGCTATGTTAAAAAAAATACGCAACAGCCTTTCCGAAATGGCAGATGAATTTGAAGATAGTGGAGAAGATGAATTGGTTTTTGATATTAGTTCAGATTTTAAAAACGAGTTGAAGGAACTAGTTGCATAGACGGGAGTGTAAAATTCCCAGCCTTTTCTTACTTTTCGAGGGCAGTTTTTATAAATTTCATTCTGATTTCCTAATTTTTATTGAAATTATTATGTCAGGCTTCACTTTTTTCAATCATTTATAACTTTTTTCAAACATAAATAGGAAGATATGTTCTTTAAACTACCTTGGAACATAATTT
This sequence comes from Bacteroidales bacterium, assembly GCA_029933565.1. GTDB lineage: Bacteria > Bacteroidota > Bacteroidia > Bacteroidales > F082 > BM524. Next base: position 14,380 of record JAOZNY010000033.1, on the reverse strand, counting down.
TTGGAACAATACACAAAAGTTTGCCCCATATTTCTACAAACCTTGAAACATTTTTGAAAATTTGATGCAAAAACAGAATCAAACTGAACTTTGAATGTAACCTTCGAGGTATTCTATCTTTTTTTGAATGTATTTTGATTATGATTTGATTGAAACACGTAAAATCTGAGAATGAAAATAATTATACGATAAATTGCTATTTGCAAACCAAAATATTTGAATGGTATTTCTTGCCCCAAATTCCCAACAGGAGTGAGTCTGACGCAAAGCCATTTGTACACTGGTGACTCGTTACCTTGCTCCTTAATTTGTACCTTGAGCTCATTCAACAAATTTAAAAATTAATGCAATTGGGTTTACAGTTTAGTAAAATTGAAAATATTATTTCAATCACGATCCTGCAAGCCACAGGTTAATCTCTGCCTACAGGCTTTGCGTCAGAGTGCGATATAGCCTTCATTCAAAAGTCTTCTTGAATCAGAAATTTGATAGTGTCATTATTGGTGACAATAATAATTGTATCAGAACCTATATTCTTTTTTAATAAAACCCCTTTCTTTACAATATCTCCAAAATATATATCCTTGGAAGTTATTCCAGTTTTTATATCAATGCCTTTTTTTTCTCCGCTCACAAAGGTTATGTATTGATGGTACTCTTTCCCTCTCCAATTATGAGGGTAATAACTACTTTCAATTTTATCATTAACAAAATCCTTTGTTAGAAGATTAGGGTATTCTATATTTAGTTTTTCGTGTAGTTTATCTTCACTGTTGGTTGTTGAAATAAACATCCAAACAGCAAAGGTTAAAAATATTATTACAAAGATTAACTTAAAGATATTTTCTTTCTTCATCTTCTATCAAGTGTAAATAACAAACTATCTCCTTTTTCTTATTTCACCTTTGTTCCAACCAACTGAAATTGCAAAAATGGGTGTAGTGTGAAATCTAAAAACTAATAAGGAATAGGAAGATAAAATGTTTTATTATCCCTAATAATTATAAGAGTATCACTATCTGGTGGTTTGATAAGAGAATCTTGTTTTTCGAATTCAAAGCCAACGTCAGATAAATTCGAAACATTATAATATTTCTTGGGAAATCTATATTTATTACCATTAGTAGTCTCAAAGCAGAAATAATCAATATAAAGACTATCATAATAAAACGAAAAATTATTTAATCTTGTTTTAAATTTTGTCGAGTTAATTATCTCTACGCTTCTTTTTACCATTTCATTGCTTAAGTAATCTGTATAATCAAAATCTACCTTATACATTTTAATCATATCGAAAGGGATATTCCCTAAATCATTGTATAAGGTAGTATCTTTTTTATCATATAATGATCTTATTATCATAGTAGGGTAATCACCACTAATTATTGATGTTTTAGGATATATTTTAGTTCTAATTATACTGTCAGTTTTTTTATCTAATTCTTTAAAGGGAAATGGTGATGTAAAAATATTTTTATCACAATTATCTAATCTAACAATTACATATTTATCATTATACTTTTGGTAGTATCTGCAATGTGCAATCTCATACATAGTTTCCGATTTTGTATGGGAAACACTATATTTGAAGTTATGTGTATCAGGGCAAGATATTACCAAAATAAAGATGCTTTTTTCGTAATTAAAGTTAAATTTACTAACCAATGACTTATAGGTTTCAACTGATGAATAAATTTCATTTTCATCTAAATAAACTTGAGAGAATAATGTATTTGATAAAATCAAAAAACTATAAACCATTATTTTTAATTTCATAATACTATTTTTAGTGCTTAATTCCTGTAAAGATACCATTTTTCCAATCTTTTATCGAGCCAATTCTATGACCATAATCTCCATAATTACCAAACGGCCTAGATGCCAAATGTCTGGAATTATCAATTATAAAAACACTTTTATTACCCAAGATATAGTTTTGACCTCTTATTTGACCTGCACTCGTTGCATCTACATAATTTGGGCCATTATTAGATAAATGAGTATGATAGTTTGCAACAACTTTACCTCCATTTGGGAGTAATACTTTGCTGTCCCAATTAGTAGTTGTTGCATCATTAACTAAACCATTATAATTGGCTGGTAGCACATAATACTTGGTCTCACCATTTAAAGTTAACTCTACACCACCTATCTCAACTCCATATTTTTCTGAATAAAACCTCATTTCATTAACAAGTTCCTCTCGGCTGGTTACCTCAACCATCATATCGAACTCCGTTGGGTCAGGCCTCTCTATACCCCCATGCATCCCATGATTAAACATCCCCACAAAAGTCCCGGTAACCGCACCATTGGCAAACTTACCACCACCTAGTGCCTCGGCTGTGCCTCCGGTGGCTGCGCCAACTACGGCGTATAGGCCAAGGGGTGCTGTTTTTATCATACCCACTCCTGAGCCTGACAAAGATGCAAAAAAACCAGACATAAAACCATGTTCAAACCTGCCGCCCTGTATTACCCGGAAGCCGCCGTTTACAATTCCATGTGCCCCTGCCTGCCCTAAACTAACCATAGCATTTTTCATGTTCAATACTAACTGTCCTGCTTCCCTTGTAAGCATAGGACTAAAGGCCTGCCCAATGCCAAAACTCATGCTCGCCATAATTGCCCCCATCGCTCCTCCTTGTAGCCCTGCCATCATCGCCTGCCCAAAGGATGCCCCATTCATTGCGGCACCGACTACTGCACCTGTAAACCCTGCAGCAAAACCAATTAATGCTACTGCTGCAGGGGCAGCCATCCCTGCTGTTGCAAAAGTAGCAATAGTTCCAATAACAACTGCGGCCCACATTGGAAAGAAAGCATCATCAACCGAAAAGCCGCTGGGGTCGGTATGCGATAGTGGGTTGTTAAAACAATAAGAATATCTGTTTAAGCCTTGCGTATGCTCGGGCATCTGCATATATGGGTCGGCACTTAAGAAACGTCCAATAACAGGGTCATAGATTCTGCCATTCATATTTACAAGTTCAAACAGGTCAAGATGTTCGTGGCCCGTAAAGCCCCTGTCAATATTTAATATCGGGGTTTCTTCAAAATCTTCCCATGTTACAGGATTGCGCCTTTTGCCCCAGGCATCGTAACTGTATTCTTCAACTAACCTACCGTCCTCATCTGTTAAATATTGTATAGAACCAAGATGGTCGGCAAGTACATATCTAAACTCTTTATGTATTTCTGTTTGGCGTTCTTTGCTGTCTTCACCATCTTTGTCCCATTTGTTGTCTTCTGTATAAATGGCAAACAAACCATTCCCTGCACTTAGATAATGTACACTCTTCTCGCTATTGCCCTCAATTATCTTCTCATAAATGCCACCCCCAATGTAGTATTTTACTTTGGTTGGCGAATCCGCCTTGTTCTGCACCATCATTTTCCTTTGGTGTAATATCCCATACATTATTTCCAAGGTGCTTTCGCCTTCGGTAATATGTTCAATTTTATCGAAGGAAGTGTAATGAATATCCTGAAATAAACTACTTATGGGCAGGTTGTTTCCGTTTATTCTTGAAACTGCGTGGGGCTGAATGGACTCGTATTCGTACTCGCCTACATCAGATTTAAATATTATGTTCCCAATTTCATCGTACTGCATTTCCTGCTTAACAACCCCATTGTTTGTAACATACCTTAGCCTGTTAAGATCATCGTATTCAAAATCTTCCTTAAGTCCACCAATCAAGTAGTTTTCCCTACTTTTCAGGTTAGGGATATTAAACCAATCGAAGCCCATATGTTGAATACCAGGAGTTTCTATTTCCTTTAGTAGTCCTGTTTCATCATAAAACTCATAATATGTATTTAAGCCATTGCCAAGTTCTATTTGTTCCAACTGGCCTTTGGCATTCATTTCCTTCGCCAGCCAAAGGGTTTTGCCACTCCCGCAATCCTCAACTGCTTTCAGGTAACTGTTATTGTCATATTTGTTTTTTATTGTATAGCCAGATGGGTATTCAAAGGTCTTCTCCCTGCCAAAAACATCATAGTTAAAGAAGACTGAAAACGTCTCCCCTTTAATATTTTCATTTTTTTGTTTTAATCGAGTGAGTTCGTCATAATAATACTTTTCAGAAACTTCGGAGCCTACAATATGTGAAATCTTTCCAAGGCCATTTTCAGCTTCATCATAAAACCATTCAGTAAAACCTTCCTTTTCTGTACGGGTCTTCATCCTGCCCATAAGGTCGTAAGTATAGTCAGCAGAATTATGGTTAGCCTTGTCAACATGCTTAAGTTTTCCATCAACAAAATAAGTATATTCACTTACTCCAAGATCCGGGTCCTTTAGGTATGTTCGGTTTCCATAAACATCATAGTCGAGTTCAGTAACATTGTTCTTCGGGTCGGTAATTGTTTTGAGCTTGCCATTGCTGTAGTAATCGTAAGTGTTTTGTTTGCCATTGGCATCGGTTGTGCTTATGAGCCAACCTGCGGCATTATTTGTTTTTGTATTAGTTTGCCCTGCTGGATTGGTAATAGTTTGGCTTAAGCCATTATAAGTAGTTGCTGTCTCTCTGTTGCCCGACTCAATTACTTTCCATGGCCTGTTTATTTCATCGTATTTATAAGTCGTTAATAAGTCGTCAGGGGGTGGGCTGCCTTTAAAATAAGGTTGTGTAGTGTTTTTTACAGTACTATTGTTATTGTATTCAGTGTCAATATATATCGTTTTATTGTCGAAACCTGTTGTTACACTACGCAACTCCCTGCCAAATTTATCATAATATGTTTTTGCAACCGGGCCACCTGATGACTGTGACCATGAATAGTACAACGGAATGGGGTCGAGGGCAATGGCTTCGGGGGCATCTTCATCGTCATCCATTACCCAGCGGAGTACTGATACTACAATAGTGTTATCCGGGTTTGTGGTTTCGTATAATCTATCAAAGCCATCATATTGCATTTCAATCATCAGGTCATTGGGGTCTGTTTTGCTGAGTACATTTCCACTAATCTGGTCATAGGTTTTATAACCTTCATGCCCAAGGGCGTTTTGACTTTTGTTGATAAACCTACCGTTTTCGTCATAAAATGTATTATGTATCCGTTTTTCAATGTCGGCACCTGTGGTTTCACTTCTTGCTATATTGCCATTGCCATAATAAAAGTATTCTTTTTTTATCCATCTGTCGCCCCAGGGCATCGACTTTTCCCATTTAAGAAGGCCATTGGTATAGTAGTCAAATGTTGTAATTCTGTTTTTTTCATCTTGATTTGGAGCAATTGTTTTCGCATAGGCAGTTGTCATACGACCCAATATCCAGTTTTCCTTCATCTCAGCATCAACTGGTTTGTAAATATTGGTGTTTATTATCCTAAAGTCGAAGGATGACTCAGCCGATTCCAAATCTAGTTCTTCGTTGTCACTGCTCATAATATGGCTACTGGTAAGGTCTCCCCAATCATTATAAGTGTTGTTGGTACATGTCGATTTGATAAAACTACCATCTGACTCGTATTCCTTGGTAATGGTTTCTTTAAGGTAAGGGTAATGGTTTCTTTTCCAGCGGTTATTCACCTCATCCCACTTCTTTTTATTGTCGAACACGTTTGTTGTTTCTGTCAGGTCAATTATAGAAGAACCATCATCAATCCATGTTTTTGTTGTTTTTGGCCAGAAATAGAAAAAATCAGTATCAATTTCGTTTTCTGCTTCCGTAACAATACTACCTTCGTCTTTTAGCCACGTCTTGCTTGTTGTTTTCAAAAAGCCGAGAAAGCCTTTTCCACCAACGTGTACTCTCGCACCCTCATAATTATAATATGTACTTGAAACATAATTTTTATCATAATTATACATTCTGTCAACAACAGTAAGGATGCCTGGATAATATGCTATGGGGAATTCAGGGTTTATTCCGGTTTTCCTATCATTGCCCAACATGTGCTTGTAGTCTATATTTGTTTTTACACCCAAACCGTTGGTGACTGAAGTTATGGCGTTAAATTGTTCTTGAATTTCATGCATCTGAAAATTTGAAACAAAGTCGAAGACCGTTGGGTCATCCGGGTCTGGTGGGGTGTAGAGTGATTTATTACAAAATAACTCACTTATTCCGTCAGAATTGAAATCTGAAACCAAGGTTGATGCATAAGGCCAAGGTATTTGTTCAATCTCTGCATTTACTTTTGTAAAGCTAGATCCTGAGCAATTGCTTAACAATATTGTATGCTCGCTATAAGCTTCCAGCCACAGATATTGATAATAATCATTTCTGTAAATATCAGTTAAACCATCGCCGTTGAAATCGCCAGTAAAAAAATAAGATACTCCTTCATTGTTTGCGTATTCCTCTAGTGGATATTCTTGATTCTCAAGAGTTTTGATAAACCCAGCCCCAAATCCCTGATATATCGAGAATTTTGTCCTATCCTTAATAACACATATATCAGTAATTAGGTCGCCGTTGAAATCGCCCAGCCTAACAATATCACCCTCAACTATTGGCATATCTACTTGATGTATCTCAATTGGGCTATCGTCAAAGTCATCCATTTTATTCAAATAAAGCAAATGATCAGTTGGGTATTCACTATTACCAATTTTAAGCCCATCCATCCTGCCATTACCATTAAAATCTGCAAAGAAGTAATTACTATACCCATTATAACTATCATCATGTAAGCTTAATGCATTTTTTAGTTTGAATGGTTGATCTGGATTCGAAGTCCCAAAATCAGAACATCCATAAGAATGCTGGCTACCCTTAACAACATCTGCAAGACCATCACCATCCATATCACCAACAGTATGTATATAATTGCCGGGATTCATATCAAAAACAGCCCAATGCCCACTGTAAGTGAAGTCGTGCTTGAAAAGATAAAGGTCTGCAATATATCGGTCGTTCACATCTTCTACAAAACCCATCAAAACATCACTAATTCCATCACCATTGTAATCGGCCACAAAAATATTTTGGTTATAGTGGTTTGGATGCCCATCAATGCTGAACATTTTTGCAAATGTTCCATCACCATTATTTTTGTAGAAAACAAGATCATTTTTATAGGCACTCTCATTAGTCACAGATATACATAAATCATTTAATCCATCACCATCAAAATCCCCTGAATAAGGTTTGCCCCCTGAATCTTCAGATTGGGGCAGTTCGTCTTCTATAAGATCGAAGTCATAATCCATTATGGGTATATCAGTCCATTCAAATACCGTTTTGTTGTATTTTTCATTGTTTCTGCCTTCAAGAACCACTTCATTAAGATGTTCAACATTGTTAGTTCCCCTTGGTTCATAGGTCAGATTATATTTCCTGTAAACGCTGCCATCGTATTTGCAGGTTATTGATTTGAGTGTTTGCTTAACCATAAACTTTACATCAAAGTTATGGTGTTGCAGCCTTGATATTATGGGATCTTCTCTTGGGGCATATTCAAAAATCACCTCTGCTCCATTACCGTAACTTATTTTGTCAATGTAGATTTCGCCGGTTTGGGGGTTACGGTCGTAAGTATATAGAATATCGTTTCCAAACCTATCAGTAATTTTGTTTACAAAATAGTTGAGCACCGAGCGATGCTGTGATACCGGAGCTCCAACCACCTCGACCCATTGCCTTGAATCATCAGTTTTGCCATATTCGTATTGCAGTCCACTTTTTTTCTCAGCCGTAAAAAAAAGACCGCCCTCTTCGCCTATAATACCCCAAGGATTCTTAAGTACTCTTGTGAAATCGTCTTGCTCAAGCCTGTATTCACCGTATTGATATGTTTCACCTTCTTTTTCCATTATCAGTCTCTGACCGTTAAGTGCAAAGTTATTATTGTTGAAATAAGACATTAGGTTGTCTTGCTCACTCCATAGCGCAACATTTGAATAAAACTGAGCAGGTCTCACATTTGAAACAACAGAGAGACCTGCAACTGCCCAACCTGGCCCCATAACACCATCAGCCCCCATACTATTGTAAACCAATGATATTTCAGGGGTCATTCCTGAAATGCCAGGAGGAACCTCAATAGGTATCGAATATGTTGCCGACCCACTGGGGGAGACACTCAGAGACCCGGGTATAGCCCCTACAACCCCGTCATCATCTGGGTTAGGCCCTCCCCCTATATCCTCTGGGGGAAATATCATCAATGGGTCAGTCTTAGCCAAAAGGTGATTCTCCTGTTCGGGGTAATATGAGTAGCCTTCTATTATTGATACGAAGTCCCTTGCAATATAGTCACGGGTTTCGTTGCCCGGAATTGGGTCTTTTAATACAAAGTTGGGTTGCGGCAGTTGGCTGAACAACAATAATGCATAACTTATCAATATGGTAGTCAGAATCAGGTTCTTTTTCATAGCAGTATTGTTTAAGATCGGGTTTATTTTAGTTTTTAATCACAGTAATTGTTTTTTTCTTATCACCAACAATTATGCTCAGGATATAGGCACCGTTTTCCCTCTTGCTGATGTCAATATCAAGATGTTGATTCTTTAGTTTTTTGGAGAAGATTAAGGTACCATTCATTGAGTGCATGAATATTTCAATATCCAGATACTTATTGTTGCTTTGCGCCTCAACAATAAACTTACCACCATTGGGGTTTGGGTAAACAATGATTCGTACATTGTTAATGTCGAATTCATGGTTTTTGACTATGGTATCTTTAGTGTGTGTATTGCTTTTGCCACCATTAAGAGGATTGGTCATTTCGGGCAGTTCAACCACATAGCGCTTTTCTCGGTTGCCTGCATCATCATATTCGTAGGCAATGGAACTTTGCTGGGCAAATGCAATAATTGGAATTAAGGCAATTAATGCTAATAATAGTTTTTTCATCTTACTGTTGTTTTAGTCTTCAAGTTCAGAAAGCCTATTTTCCATTTTGTCCATTTGCTTTTGTTGCTCAATTATGTAGAGGGTAAGTTCTTCAATCTTTTTTAATAAAAGCCCATTCATTTGCCCAACGGCAATCCCATTCTCCGCAACTTCTTGTTCAGTTGGTATTTCCGGCAAGTGGTGTTCATTTGTAATAAACTCTTCTAGTTCCTTAAGGCCTTTAAGTTCATATCCTTTTTTAAACACATAGTCAGGCCAGTTGACAGGATGCTTCACCATTAGTTCCTCTGTAATTATTTTCCCGTTAACAGCCAGTTTGTACCCATAAGTATTAATGGTTCCTATACCTACATTTCCATTAATACGGTAAATGTCCTCACCATTTTCATTTAGCCTCCACAGGCTGAACTCATTGGGGTCGTTCCAATAGGCATTACCTAAGTCATCTGAGAATAATACATAACCTTCTTTTGGAGGCATTTTTTCATCGTATAGCCTGAAGGCCTTAGTAAATGTTCCACCGTTTACATGCAGGTTGTATTCGGGGTTTAAGGTGTTTATGCCAACAAAGCCATTATTAAAAATGTAATCATTTTCAGAATAGAACCTCATCCCCTCGTTTTTGGTTGCTGTAATGTTGCTGCCCAAACTTCCCAATAGCAATGTTGCGCTTTCGTTGTTTTCCCATGAGTAGGGTTGGATAAAGATGGCCGCAGGTTCTTCTTCATCAGCTAATAGGTGGAGTTTAGCTTCAGGTACTGTTATGTTTCCTATGCCTATTTTGCCTGTTTTATCAAAGTACGCAGTAGAAGGTGATTCACTAACAAATAATGTGGGGTAATGACTATTGAAGCCTACCATCAGACTTCTGGGAACTGGGTTTGTTAATATCGTTCCTGAATTCCATTCTCCAGCACCAATTACAATTGATTTACCACCAGATGCCATAACAGAACTTCCAATTGCTATATCTTTTGATGAAACTGCATATGAATAGAATCCCAGAGCAGTTGTATAAAAACCTTGAGCTTCTGAACCAAAACCGGATGCAAATGATGTAAGGCCTTGTGATACAGTGTTTTTTCCTATTGCACTTGAATACTGTCCTGTGTTTACAGTATTATCACAACTAGTACATTGTTGGGAATAAGTTTCAATCCCAAGAAAAGTTAATATTATACTAACCAAAAATAATTTTTTCATATATCTTCATTTTAATCTGTTAATTTTTTATCCATTTTCCTGTTTCAATTATTTCATTATTCTTTATTATTGAATATAGATAAGTGCCACTTAATAAGTGATCGGTTTCAATACTTGTAATGTGGCTGTCGAGTGAACAAGATAAAACCAATCTTCCATTTAAATCATAGAGTTGTAAAGAGTTTTCTTTCAAGGCTGTCCTGATATACATTTTGTCCTTTCCTGGGTTTGGATAGACCAAAGCATCTCGTATCTGAATATTACTGCTTTCCGGAATACTGGTAATACACCCTAGAGAATCAAGTTCTATAAAATATGCATCATGATGGAACCAGGGAGCCCCAACCTCCGCTTTTGAGCCTGTAAGGAGTACTGAACCATTCTCTGAGGCTGTCACTGAAAACAGCCAATAATAGTAATCACCGCCAATATACTTTTCAAAATCAATACCCAAGGTGTCATTAAGTTTTGCCAAATAATACCAGGTCGGTTCTGTCCCATTTATATGTTGGAAATTGTGTGTGCCAGCAATATATATGCAATTCGAACAACTGTAATCAACTGCATATGCTGCAGGTTTCGCTTTGATTGACGGATCCGTCAAATGGTTTTCATACAATAGATTATAAGTTGTATCGTACATAAAAACTCCAATCATGCTTTCAGTTTCCTCAGGATAAGCCTTATAATAGTGCCCAACTGTTAAAAGATTTCCATTTGGAAGCAACTTTGTGCTCAGTTCAGGCATGAGATAATCCTCATAAAAGAAATGATCTACGAGTTCCAGATCTTCGTCAAACTCCAATACACCACAGGGTGCTCCTGATACGTAAAAGGCTCCTAACTGGTGAACCAAATAACTACTGGAATCATGGTTGTATGTTAGCCCCCAAACCTGTCCTGCACTATCTCCCTCATAGTGCATAAAATCAAGACTGTCACCACTGGCAGAGAACTTATACAAGAACATCTTATTTGTTGGAGAGCAGGTCATTAGAAAATCGCCATTCTTAAGTTCCATGACCCTTAACCCATCTGTAACGTAATAATAACTAAATCGCTGTATTTTCTCCCAAACAATGTTAAATGAAGTGTCAATACGGGTAAAAATAACATATAGAGAATCATCATTGTCTGGATAATAAAGTCCCGTCATCAAATATCCCGGATCTCCATTCCTTATCGGCATTGGACTCCCATAAGATATAAGCGTGTCCACTCTATTAAAATCATAACTTATGGTATCTCCATCCTCCCCTATCGTATAAATAAACTGTTCCTTTCGGGCTGGGTCCTTCAAGCCAGTAAATAGTGCCCTTTTTTTTACCAGACCAATATATCCATTGCCATTAACCTCATTATAAAAAATGCCGGGAGTAATTTCGGTACTGTCATCCACAATTTCTATTTCAAAACCTATGTTCTGGGCATTGGTACTAAGTATCAATGGTAAGAGCATTAAGACAAACAATATTCTTTTTATAAAAATTCTCATCTTTGAATAAACTTGTATTAATTAACCAAAAGAATATCTCCTATATCTTCAACATATTCCACGAACCTATTACCTACGTAAATATAATAGTCATGTTGAATATGGTCTAAATCATTTTGGTAATTCAAATATGGGTTACCTGCTATATTACAATAATTGAAATACTTTCCACTAGTAATTTCAAAGGCTTCTGCATAATCAACATAATGGTTTTCATAGAATACCATATCCGATAGAGACAAGCACTTTACATTATCATCTATTAAACCAACTGTGGAAGTCGCATAATAAATCTTGTAATCCCTATGATTGTTTGGTATAGGATCTAATTGATCCTGAGTTGGTACACAATATAAAGGTTCTATATTAGTAAAATACCACCTTCCCCCACTAGGTGGCTGTTCTTGCATATTAATTGTTACTCTTTTGTCTAATTGTTTTGCTGCATCTTCCGGTGCATAATTTCCAGTTCCACACATCCCCAGGTTTTCACCATACATCCAACTATCGTTGTGCAAAACAACATTTTGCTCATTTCCTATTAAGGAGCTTACACTTACAATGGCATCCCCATTACTATTGTATCCACTTACTTCAAGGTCAACCAGCAATAATTTCATATTGCTATAGTTAACCCTTCCCATTTGTGCTTGAATAGTATCAATAACTTTGTCATAATAAACTTGCATTAAGTTTGGGTCATTAATCCGCTCAAGAATGTCCAAAGGCAAGATGACTTCCGAGGTTTCAAATGTTTTTTTATTGCATTCTATATCAGTATAACAAAAATCAAAATTCAGTAATGATTCAAGTTCAAGTGCAGCACTATCGGCTGTATAGGTTTCTCCTCCCGCCTTTAGGTTTGGGTTTTGTTTATAATACTCCATTCTTGCCTTAAAATCCAAAATATGCTGCATAACTTCCCTCGATTGTTCATCAATAGGGTTATTTTGGATTTGGCTTTCTTGTTGCTTTTGGCAGTTTGCCATAATTAATGTAAGTCCTGTAAAAACCACTATGGCCATTAACAGATTAAGATTTAAGGTTTTCATAAAGTATTATTTTAATTATTAATGAATTCAATAGACAAAATTGAAAATACTAAATTTGGCTAATTGGATTAACCTTTTTGTACTTTAAGTTAAATAGGTTTTGGTTTTGCAAGGTGGGGTTGATGCACCTTGTTAACTATTAGTACCTGTTCAATTGCTTTTTATACCCCTTATTACATAAAAGTTTGAAATATTTTTGATAAAACTAGTTATTACACACTAATCTGTCAAGGGAGGAAATAGGTAGGTTCTTACCTACCTTAAAGTGTAGGTAAAAAAGCTCTCAAGTTTTGTATATAGCAGATTAACTGGGATATAGCGTTTTTTCTATTTGCAATTTTTTTAACGAGTTGTTTTGGTGATTCTTCTGGAAATGTAAAAGATATGTTTAAAAGTGTGTGTTTATTTAATAATTATTAATATGTAGGCTTCCCCATGTTCGTCCATTTAACACTGTAGTTTATTTATAACCTCTACTCCCACTTATTCATTTCATCCTCCAAATGACTTAACTCATATTTGGTATAAATCTTTGTTGTTTTAATATCGGTGTGACCGAGTATTTTGCTAATTACGTCATATTCAATACCCATTGATTTTGAAAGTGTTGCAAAAGTGTGCCTGGCACAATGAAAAGTAATTGTTTTATTTATGCCAACATCCTGCATTATTTCCTTCAAATATCGGTTTGTTGGCTGGTTTGACATTACTTTAAAGATGGCTTGGTTTTCAAAATAGCCCTTCCCTATTAAATCCTTTGCCTTTTGAATTAGTGGGATGCTTACAAACTCCTTTGTTTTAGTCATTTGTACAGAAATGTAATTGCTATTCTGGATATCACGGAAACGGATTACTTTAACATCCTGATACCTAAGACCTGTATAGCAACTAAACAAGAAATATCTTATTACATTCAAGATATTTGGTTTTAATGCTTTCTCATAATAAACTCTTTCCAGCCTGTTTACTTCCCTCATTGTTAAAAACTCCCGATTGCCCCTGATCTGTTTTTTCTTATACCGCTTAATTGGGTTTTCATTTATCACTCCTTGTTCAACTGCTTTGTTTAAAATACTGAGTATGTATGTAACTGACTTTGTAATTGTATTCTGATTATTCCCCTTCTGATTTTTTATAAAACTTACGTAAGAATTAATAAAAGCCATATCAATATCTCGAAATGTTACTTTGCTTCTAAATTCCTTTAATTTTATTAATTGACTATTGTATGCTTTAATAGTATTATTTGAATGAGTTTTATGAGTTTTGAATTTTTCAACAGTTTGCTCATAAAAATCATAAAATGAATCACTACCGTAAAAGGTATTATTGAAGTTTTGGTCAAACACTTCAAATCCTAGATGCTTGTCCTGAAGCCTAAAGTCCAGAAGTATTTTTTCTGCTTTAATGAAATAGTAATTCAATAATGATTGTTTGTCTTTAAAATCAGGGTCTAACTTCGACACTTTTCGTTTTTTCAAATGATCTGTGCGAACAAAAACATTAAGCGCAAAATATTTTACTCTCCGATTAATCGTTAATCTTATAAATGTGTTGCGTTTACCGTCTTTACGGGTATAGTCCTTTTGAACTAGTTTTACGGTTGGAAATATATTTGACATGGCTTAAAAATTGGTAAACAATTAGTAAACAAATTGCCAAAAACATTGAAATGTGGAACTTCAATTGTTAAACCCATTTTGGGTTAATCATTTAGATATGAAATATTTGATTAGAAATATTTCATATCTTATTGATTATCAGTGGTACCACCTGGAATTGAACCAGGGACACACGGATTTTCAGTCCGTTGCTCT
>JAOZNY010000196.1:4051-5494 GCA_029933565.1 Bacteroidales bacterium | reverse complement strand
CTCCGACTTAATAATCAGCCACTTACAGAGTAAAATTTGTAAGTGGTTTTTTTGTTTTCCCCTAGCGTACCATCCTATGTACCATCTAAAAACAACCAATGAGCAATTACATTACAAAGTTAATTATTTTTTGAAGTTTGAAATTTAAATCCATTTCAACCCACTAAACACCTTCTCCAGCCGAAGCATAATAGTTATAGCGCAGCGCAATTCTGCTGGGCAACGATGGGCTGTGTGGTGGTAAAAGCACAAGTTGATTGCAGAAAGCATGCGGAGCGCTTGATCGACAGAGATTACCACAACCTACAATTTACTTTGATTTTAAATTAACCGAGTTCAATAATTATTACTTTTACAATTACTGAACGCGTTAAACAACCCGCTTAATGACTTTGAGAAATAAAGACACAAAAATTGTTGTTATCAGCCCTATTGTTTTAGCCCCTTAGAAAGGCGAACAAAGAAGTAGTTAGTGACAATTATACTAGACAAAATATCAACATGAAAAAATCATATTTAATAGTATTAGTAATAATATTCATACAGAATATAAATGCTCAACCTGAAATAGAATGGAAGAAGTGCTTTGGGGGTAGCCATTATGAAGGAGCAAATAGCATTCAGCAAACCACAGATGGTGGTTATATTGTAGCAGGAAATTCTTATTCAAATGATGGTGATGTTTCAGAAAATCATGGTGGGTATGATAGTTGGATAATTAAACTAAACTCAGATGGAGACACTATTTGGACAAAAGTCTTTGGGGGTAGTCAAAAAGATAATGTTCGTTCCATCCAACAAACTATGGAAGGCAATTATATAGTCGCGGGATATTCTCATTCAAATGATGGTGATGTCTCAGGCAATCATGGAACAAGGGACTGTTGGGTATTAAAACTAAATTCTATCGGAGATACTATTTGGACAAAATGCCTTGGGGGAGGATCTTGGGACATGGCATTCTCAACCCAACAAACTTCAGATAGTAATTTTATTATTGCAGGTTACGCGAGTTCAAATAATGGTGATGTCTCGGGTAATCATGGACAAGAAGATTACTGGATTGTAAAGTTAAATTCAGAAGGAGATACTTTATGGACAAAATGCTACGGCGGCAGTGGTCATGATATAGCACAAGCCATTACAGAAACTACTGACAATATGTTAGTTGTTGCCGGAATTACAACATCAAATGATGGTGATGTTTCAGGTCACCAAGGAATGGGGTATGATTATTGGATAATAAAACTAAACATGGATGGAGATATTATCTGGAAGAAATGCTATGGAGGAAATGACGGTGATTATGCGAATTCTATACAACAAACCACAGACGGCGGTTATATTGTAGCGGGTAGTACTACCTCAAATGATGGCGATGTCTCAGGTAATCATGGAGGATTTGATTATTGGATATTAAAACTAGACTCAGATGGAGATACT
>JAOZNY010000196.1:0-3951 GCA_029933565.1 Bacteroidales bacterium | reverse complement strand
TCTTTGGACAAAATGCTTTGGAGGGAGTAATGAAGACAAAGCATTTTCTATACAACAGACCATAGATGGTGGTTATATTGTAGCAGGGCAGTCAAATTCAAATGATGGTGATGTTGAAGGTAATCATGGATATGGTGATTACTGGATAGTAAAACTATTATTATTTACTAGCATTGAAGAAAATACAGGAGATAATGAACTTAAAATATACCCAAATCCTGCAAAGAATAGGCTCAATATTATTACCAATAATAATACAATCATAGAGAATGTATTTGTCTATAATTTATCAGGACATAAATTAATAAGCACTAAACCAATAGATAATACTATTGACATTAGAGAATTACAGACTGGAATTTATATAATTGAAGTAGTAACCAATCATTTGAAAACAAGAAGAAAACTTGTAATTAAATAAAGCACAGTACCTATACTGTATCACATCTAAAACCAACCCCTCGGCTGTTCGCGGCTGTTGCGGTTAAGTTTCCTGTGTGGAAGAAGAGCCTGAAGGGCGACTTCCGCTCTGTTTACACAAGTTTCTGGCGTGGGTTTTTGAATACACTGTAGCAGCATCACAAAAACCGTGACGGAAACGCAGCAGGAAACGCTGAGCAGGCCGCATAAACTCTAGCAACGGCAGGTTTACAATGGGTTTCTTTCAAACTTATTGGAAAACTGGGGTAGTTGCGGGTGAAGAGCAAGGAAGTCAAGAAAAACCATGACAGGATTGCGTAAGCAACTTTAGCATTCAATGTAGTATTTCACTTTATTGATTGTCCTGGCATGTGTTTTTTATTTGACGACGAGCGAAGAACTCCATTCTTCCTTTTTCACTAATCCTGTCAAATGCTTCAACTCATGAAACCTCTATCTGGATTTAGTAAATACTAATTGAATATTAGATATATAACCGTTTTCTCCCGGTTAAAATACATCAGAGAAACATTCTGTTGCCTCTGCAAATTGAGTTCAGCAGAAGGCCTTAAAATAGGCTTCAGTGCCATTAATCACAGTGATATTATTGGAAGGTAAAAGCAACAAAAAGGGAACCGCTTTGACTCCGCTTAGGTGGGTAAAAGTGCGGGTTAAAATTAACAATACCTTATTATTAAAAACAGCCCGCAGAAATACCCACTTTTGTTTTACCTGTATTTACGAACCGTTTTTCGATTCACGCCTAAAACCTTAGCAACTTTGGTATTATTTGCATCGGGATGATCGGCTAAGTATTTAATAATTTTATTCTTCTTTGCTTCAAGAATACCTTTACCACGGCTTTTCTTAGCCTTCTGTACAGCAGCAGACTGCTTTTTCAAATAGTATCGAATAACCAGTTCTTTATTTTCAAGGTTAGTTGTTTCCCTTATCTCATAAAATTCGGTTTTGAATCCAATCCGCTCTTTATACAGGGATGCTTTTTCTGCCGTAGCCATATTTTGACTAAACATTTCTTCATACAAATTATCACTTATTTTCTCCAGATTATGTTTGAGGACTTTAATCCGAAACTTATTCACTTTTTCATCCTTAAGTGAAGTGCTGGTTTTAAATTTCTTCCTTAGCAACTCACTCTGTTTTTGAAAGGGCTTGAATAAACTGTTATCATTTTTAATAAATGAAGAAAAAGGAAGAGTCCAAATGATTCTACGATATAGTTCGTTCAACAAGGTGGCTTCAATTGCTTGCTCTGGTGTTAAATCAAATGCTTTTGGATAATAAAGCATCCCTTTTGAATCGAGGCCGAATCTTTGTATTCTACTTCTCCAAGCGTTCAATATTATTTCTGGCTCATCTTTGTGAACAGGATGTACTACAAACCGATAATCATCTTTTTTAATAGTTCCAGTAATTATCCTTACAATTCTATCCTCGGCATCATTAATTGGATAATAAGGATAAGAATCGCTCTCAAAGGTTTCTTCATATTCTTTATAATCAAAATCAGGGATTAGTATTTTAAACAGTTCATCGTCGTTTTCTTTTACAAATTTACGAGAGTAGTTATAAAATCCCTTTATTGTTTCAAATTCAAACTTAAAGCCTATTTGTTTCAGTTTTTCTACTTCTGGTAGTTGGTAATTGTTTTCCATACTGTTGAGTTTGGTAAGTGTTAATTGAGATCTTTTTGATTACACCGTTTTTAACTCTTTTCCTCGCAGTAAGGGAAGATATCTGAAGTTTATCGCACAATTCCTTCATGTTTGGAAATTGCTTTCCATTTTCAGTTTGGTAAATATGCTTATTTGTATTTAATACTTGGTCTTTTAGAGATAGTTCAATTAAATTACGAATGAGTTGCCCGGCTGAAATACTTTGCAACTTTGCAAACTGCTCAATCTGATTTTTTAGATCTGCAGTTGCTCGAAATGTTATTCTTTCTGTTTTGTTCATTGAAAGTTTGTTAGTTCATTGATCTTTATATAGTTATTATAGTTAAAAAGTCTGACACTTTTGACTGTTTTGTTCATTAGAAATTATTAATGTGAATCAATTTTATACGTAAATTGTAGTTAAATTATTTTTAAGAAGTAAGACAAAACATTTGCCCTATGAAAAACCATGTGAAAAACAATAATAATTATTGATAGATATGGCTGTGGTGGTGGTTATGGCTTACATTCCATCGTACAAAAGCATGAAATTATAGTATTCTGATTGGTAAGTTTCTGGAAATTCCTCAGCGAGTCTCTTTGCATAACCTCTGTAATAAATCTCGTCCAATAGATCAGCGAAAGGTTCAGCCCATTTCTGGTCTGGTTCTACCTTCGATAGTGGATTTGGGAGTTCTGTAAACATATTCTTTGCCCTTGGCGCAGGGACATATTTTGCTATTCGCCTCAGCAGTTTCAGGTGGATGCCCAGAACACATTTAATTTGTGTTGGAGGGCTGGAATGCCGAGAATTGAGTGTTTAATGGAAAGTCAGCAGTTCTTCCACCATAAATTAGCATAGGTTTGGGTAGAATGTCGCTCTTTTTTTTAAAATTATTACAGGGGTACCCCCTTAAGTTCTCAGGATAAAGACTTCCCATTTTTTAGAAGACCGGGGTCAACTATTATAGCCCAACAACTATTGGGAACACATAAAAATATTTTTTTGGAAAAATTTTGATGTTTCTAAGTCAGAGTATAAGACTAGCAGCATAAAAACAATCATAGATTACGCTTGGATATGGCCTAATGCATGAACTCTTTAGTAGCACCTGTACTACTTAACTAACTAATAAATCCAAAGCCTCCAAACCCCCTGATAAGTGAGGCTCTGAAGGAATGGACTTGTTTTACAGCAAATCAAATATTCTAGAAGCAGCATCATCTACTTCAGTATCGGAAAAACTTCTAAGGTAGGTCTGCGTTGTTTTTAAATCGGAATGACCTAACATTTGGGAAATTATTTCTATTCTGACACCAGCCTTGTAGTTCAGTTCAGCAAAGGTATGGCGGGCATAGTACATTGTTAGCCCTTCAGTTCCAAAAGTCTTACCAATTGCTTTTAATCTTCTGTTGATATTTCTATTAACATCTTTAACTCGATAATTAGGTATTTCACCTTTCTTAATATAAGGAAATAGATAATTGCTTTCGTTTTCGAAATACTTTAGAATTTGTATTGCATCTTTAACGAGTTTTATACGCATTTGTTTACCTGTTTTTTGCCTTCGGTAGATTAAAACATCATCTTCAATGTTTTCATCCGTCAACTGGAGCATATCCATTAGGTTAATGCCTCTGGTGTAGAATGAAAACAGGAATATCTGTTTAGCATTATTTTGCGCTACAGAAAGAGGTTTGAATGCAATTAGTTGTTTTAATTTCTCTTTGGATAAACTTCTCTTTCTGGTTGGAGTAAGAAGATGGTGCAGATTGAATTTTATGTAAGCAGTTGGATGTGGGAGATCATTGGATTTACAAAATTCATAATGAACTGCCCGAAGTCCACGTAGAA
>JAOZNY010000195.1 GCA_029933565.1 Bacteroidales bacterium | reverse complement strand
CCCATGCTAACTTTACACGGACATATTCACGAATCAACTTCAATTACAGGATACTGGCAGCAAAAAACTGGAAATACTATTTCAATGAATGCCGCCCATAATGGCACCGAACTTTCATTAATACGGTTTTATTTGGATGATTTGGAAGGTAGTTGGAGGGAACTTGTGTAGTCACAAAAACAATAAGGAACGAAAGGGCGAAGTCTGTGACTTCGACCTTTTGCATGCTAAAAGTCACAGACTTTTTTTTATTGGAAGGCTGAAGATGCAATCTTCAGCCAGTTTAAGTCTTATTTAAACTACCTAGTTGAGATTGCCGCACTACGCTCGCAAAGACGCTCGTGGTTTTATTAAACGGGCAACTATCCAATCACCAAAACTCCATTCTTCCAACACTCCAGCACTCCATTACTCCATTCTTCTACCCCTCCGCCATTTCATCTTCAATATCAGTACCCACGCGCAATGGTCGGGCGGCATCTGTTATTGCACCAATCTTTATTGCAAAACTATCTCGATCACTAATATCTTTGTCAGTAACAATGTGAACATCCAGCAAACCCGCAGTTTTATGTCCGGTTCTTACATAATTTATTTGTGCCAGGCTTAGGCTCCAACCTTCCAGCCAGAGTTTAAGATCTTGCTTTTGCGATTCATTTCCCCTAAAGTGAATTAAAACATCAATATCGCTTTCAGCCCGAGCAGTGCCATTTTTTGTGCTACCAAATACATAAAAACCTATAACACCAAATCGCTTAGGATCAAGTTTTGAGGCAAGTTTCTCAATATTACGCATCCTCCATTGCCAATGCACATCTTTGTCAACAACAGCAAGTCGCTTTTTTGGCATTAAATCCACTTCAATAGTATCTTCCTGTTTTTCAATTACTCCAATAGCCTTCTCCTGATCCGAGTTCATATAAACATTTAGGTTGCTGTCAGACAAAATAGAAGGTATATCGATAACCCTAATCACCTTTTCGAGGTGAGACATTTCAGGTATTAATTGCGAAAAAATATTTGATGATAAATTAAGGAAATCTTCATTAAATATGTTTCCTCTTTCATCGGGATAAAGTGGCAGATACCTGATATTTGCTTCAACAAGGTCTTGGAAAAAGTGTGTTCCAAAAGATACGTCAGGCACATAGTCATTCTTTTTCCTAGCAATTTCAATTAGCATTGATGAGTTGTTGATATCTGAATAGGTAATACTCACACCAAGTTTAATATCTCCTCGGCTACCCCATCGGCCAGGCCCCATTAAAATAAATTGCCTTTTGGGCAGAAGTTGATTTAAAACTCCGATTGCTTTTCCTACTGTAAGTAAATCAGAATGATTCTTAATATTAGCATATTCCTGTGGATCGACATAAACTACATGAGTAATACCGGTAACAGTTCCATTTGAGATAAACTTATTGGCCGAAAAAATAGTCTTTTCAATTTCTGTGTTAAGAGGAATTATACCAGGTTTACTCTCTTGATCATAACTTTGCGAACGGCATTGTAAAAGGTAAAAATCCTTACCATCGTGCGCAAACTCAATATCCACAGGCTGACCGTAGCGACTTTGAAGAATGGTCAGCATTTCCTTCATTTCTTTTAGGAACTTTGTTCGTTTTACAAGACCTTCAAAATTTACCACAAAATTATCTCTGTTAAAATCAGTACCCAATGGCCTTGCAGGCTGAATATAATCTTGTTTTATAACTGATATTACCCTGCTAAACATGGGATATTCTTTTCCATAACGCTTCAGAAGTAAATCAATTTTTATGGTTTCAAATGTCTCATTATCAAGGTTTATTACATCAATATATTTTGGTGAGTAGCGAATAATTTCATCAATTGAAACATTCACCCTCAGGTTGGGTTGTCCGGGTGAAAGCAGCACAGGATAATCATCGCTCAAGCGATCAACAGCTCTGGTTCCCAGTCCCGGCACCAGTCGTACCAGACCATCTTCCGCCTTAATTCGACCTGACCACCTGAACTCATTTCTACTAAAAGCAACGCCTGCAAAAGCGGGCAGAAAATAATTTCCAACTTTAGAACCTACTACTTCCTGAATCATTATCCCCATTTCTTCATGGAAATCCAGAAGATTATTATTCGATCGGTATTCAATGGGGTCGGGACCAAAAGTTGAGGCATAAACTTCTGCTATTGCATCAGTAAGTTCGTTGAGCCGTTTCTCTTTTGAACCTTGATTAGCAATAAAAAGGCTCTTATACTTTCCTGCAAAAACAGCACCTACCCTATCTTCAAGCAAACTGGAACTTCTAATCACCAAGGGCGAATCACCAAAATCCTCCAGCGCCATTAAAAGCCCTTTAATAATTTCGGGTGAGAAAAGTGAATTTTTAAAAACATGAATAACATAAGGATATTCCTGCCTAACCTGGCCTATCTCCTTATACTTCTGCTCCATAATCTCATCGAGATTATTGTAACTCATAAAACTAAGCAGCCCATCGGAAGTAATATACCATGTTTTGGGAGTTTTAACATTGGAAAGAAGTTCGTTATTCTTTGAGGACTCTTTAAGTATGTGCTCTGCCAAAAACAATCCAGAACTTTTGCCTCCTAACTTACCATAACTGCCTAATGGTGAAATAATATGTTGCAATAAATTGTTAAAATCGTCAATATCTACATGGTTCTTCGCAATGTTAATAAAATCGTACTGTTCAGTTAACAAACGGCGAATAAGGGCAATGGTAAAACTCCTTTTTCGGGGTGCAGTTAACTCCATCATATTGGGAGCCATGTGGTGGTAGCGTTCAATGGATGAAGTTATTTCAGCAAGTGAAGATCCGGAGTTCTCAAGTATTTCTGATAAAAACCCAGATCTATCTTCCTTAGTCCATTTTTGAATGTAATCAACTATCTCCTTTTCTCGAATATTTTGACTGGCAACATTAAAAATCTCATAGGAAAGTTTTATTAAATCCCTGTTTTCTTGCCTTTGATATGGTTTATTTACTTCGCTGGAAAGTTTATCGCCACTTTTAAAAATCGGACTAAAATTCTCCAATAGTTTATCCGCCTGACTTACTCCCGTCCAGCACAAATAATTAACCATTTTTCGGGATAGCCTAACCAAAAGTTTCGGATCGGTTTGAGCAAGCATTTCTAGTATTACCCACCATTCTGCCTTATAGTCTTCAGTTTTTTTTGTGTCAAAAACTGTTTTTAATTGTTCGTGAAGTATCTGTAAACCAATTCTCTCAGCAATACTTTCAAGCAATTTTACTTCTTCTTTTAAAAATGGCCCCTCATCGGATTTGGGCATTTCTTTGTCATAAAAAACACTAACATCGCCAATTACCTCATCCTGAATAATAATATCAGCCTTAATATTCCAATCTGACTCTTTAAAGTTTTTTGAGTAAAATGATCCAATATGACAACTAATACTTGCAGAAGATATTTCGGGATACTGAAATCCAAGCGAAATTATATCAACAATACTTTGCATTGATTTTCCACATGTCTTGTTTGCCTTATTCAATATTTCCTGAACACTATAGATACAATTAAGTTCTTTCGCCCTTTCCTTCAGTTCATCAATTATTTGCTCTAATGGCTTTTCTCCGCTCATAACTTCCTATTTTATTGTATTAATGACTGAATGATTAAATGGTGAATGTAAAATTTAATAGGTTTAAGTTTTCATTAATAATCTATCATTTTTGTATCTTCTCATTTAATAATGCTCTTATTTCAACATCTTAACTTATCAATATTTCAGCATTTTATCATTATCACATTTAATCATTCACTCATTTTTCCCTTTCTTAACAAAACCCCTTCCACTTTCTCCATCAACTTTTACCTGCAATGGTTCTGCCAGTTTCAACTGAACAATATTTTCTGTTTCATATACCGGCTCCATTTGTTCAAGCCACTCCCAGTCAACAGGATACTGTCCGGAATAGGGTATGGAAAAGTACACAATTTTAAACGCACTTAAATTATGAAAGAAGTGCGAGCCTTGACTTAATTCTGAATTCATTCCCTTCATGGGAGCCTCCACTATTACTGCTGCTTTTGATATTTGACCAAAACCAACCGGAATTCCTGCCCATGCATCGGAAGTACCCCAACGACCAAAACCCATTAGCAAATACTTTTTGTCTTGCTCAATGTATTGGTTATTGAGCACCTCTATTTCTTCAGCAATTTTATAAGCCGTTGAAATATCGATGTCTTTTCTTTTTAAATAAATAATATCACTTATGGCATTGTTGACACCATTACCCAAAACAGTAGTTGAGGAACAAAGATTATCTTTACTGCTTAACTCATCAGCACTAACATCAACTTTTTCATCGGAAACATTCATCGGTCTCACTTGCAAGAATCCAAACTTATGTACATTATTTTCATTAAGGGTTAGCGCAAACTCAATTTCAACAGGATTTTCAATGGCCTTCTCACTTATCTCAATAAGGTGAGTTATCAATTCCGTTAAACGAATTTCTCCCAACCTCAAAATTGGGGCAAAAGTCAAAATTCGTGGGCCTTTTTTTCCAACACCCATAATTACCCTACCAGAGCCAGAATCCAGTGTTGATGCTATGTGTTTAAGTGTTCCATGCTTTTCGGCCTCATCAATATTACTAAGAGTAAGAAACTCAGTTTCTTTTACAGGATCGTAAGTTTTAACATTTGACATATTTACAGCCCAAAAGTTATTTTGGGTGTTCTTCATCATTTCGCCAATTGAGTTAAAAGGCGGATCGGTTTTTGGAAATGTAGGTGCAAAATACCAGGTTGGTTCATTCTCAACTACAGTTTTTCCTAAGCCCATCGCCAAATTAACAACACCATCAGTTGGCTTACTGTTGCCAAAAGAATAATAATTATAGGAACGAATAACACCCGAAACATTTGGGTAAAATAGTTTTTCATGCTGACTTCCTACAACCTCCTGGATTATTATTGCCATCCTTTCATCTTCAGTTTTATAAGGAGTGGCTTTCATATAATCCTTAGCCGCCTTAAAAAATGTAGATGCATACACAAACTTTATGGCCTCAACCAATTTTTTAAACCTTGTACTTATATCGGCCTGATTGTTTGGCGTCATTTTAGTTTCGTAAATACCTGCAAAAGGCTCGTCTTTAGCATCTTCAAGCATACTTGACGATCTAACAGCCAAGGGCGAATACACCTGAGAAATAAGAGATCTTAAATCACCAAGTATCTCAAATGGAAGTTCGGCCTTTTGAAATGCATGGGCAATTCTATCGTCGGGAAGTTTCGATAAAGCAATTTTATACAAATTATTTCTCTGCATAAAAGCCTCGAAAACTTTAGTGCGTATAATGCAAAGGTTTGGCACACCTACTTCAAACTCAGGAAACATAGAGTTCTCAAGTCCTTCTTTCAAAATACTATTGATCATCAGAAGTCCGTTGGCCTTTCCACCAATTTCACCATCACCGATATAGGTTAGGTTGTTTTCTTTATTGAAAAAAGAACTTCTTTTAAATGGAACTAATGA
>JAOZNY010000032.1:11633-19167 GCA_029933565.1 Bacteroidales bacterium | reverse complement strand
AAAAATAAAATATAGACAGATGAAACAAATTGCTTACTTACTATTATTTACAATCTTTTTATCCTCCTGTGGTTCAAACAACAATGAGCAACCAACAAAGCCCTACTTAATTATACTGTCACTTGATGGCTTTAGATGGGATTATCCCGAAAAAGCAAACACACCTACTTTTGATTCACTTGCCAGAGTTGGCGTACGGGCAGAATCGCTAAAACCTAGTTTCCCAACTAAAACATTTCCAAACCATTACACTATTGCTACAGGACTTTATCCTGACAACCACGGAATAGTACTGAACCGTTTTCATGCTCCCGACCTTGGAAAGAATTATTCGATAAGCAAAAGAGAAACCATAATTGATGGAGATTTTTACGGCGGAACACCAATGTGGAATGTTGCCGAAATGCAAGGAATGAAAAGTGCAACACTTTTTTGGGTGGGTGCCTCAGCAGATGTAAATGGAAGGCATGCATCGCATTGGAGTTTGTATAATGAAGAACTTCCAATGGACTCACGCATCGACTCTTTAGTAAACTGGCTTAGCCTGCCAGAAAAGGAAAAACCACATTTAATTATGTGGTATTATCACGAACCAGATGCTGTAGGACACCATTATGGACCTAATAGCCCTGAGGTAGTTGCAGAGGTTGAAAAACTTGATGCATTTGTAGGAGACTTCTTTACTGAAATGCGTAAACTTCCTATTTTCAATCAACTTAATTTTATTATTACTTCTGACCATGGCATGGCGGAATTATCCCCTGAAAAAGTAATTTTTCTTGATGAATTTATTGACACTAATAAACTGGAGTTTTGGGATGGAAGCAGCCCGGTACTTAACTTAAAAACAAAGCCAGGAGAACTTGAGGAAGTTTATAATAATATTAATGCAAAACACGACCATTTACTTGTGTGGAAACATGGTGAAGTTCCTGAGGAACTCAATTATGGTAACAATATCAGAACTCACGATTTAACCATTACCTCCGACTCAGGATGGAGCATTTACTGGTCGTGGAAACAAAGAAAAAGTTTAGGAACACACGGTTTTTTGAATTCTTGCAAAGATATGCACGCAATTTTTTATGCTGCCGGACCTGCATTTAAGCAAGAACATATTCAACCTACTTTTAATAATGTGGATATTTATCCTCTTGCTGGAAAAATACTGGATTTAGAAATGCCGGATTCGGATGGGGAGATAAAAAATGTTAAAGGAATGCTTAGATAATTGTTATCAGGTTGTCAAGTTATCGAGTTGTCGAGTTTGACAATTACAACCAGATAACAATGACAACAACGATAACCAGACAACAATGACAACAACGATAACCAGATAATAATGAAAAAACATATTCTCTTAACCCTAATCCTGCTTATATCTGTAAGCGGTCTTCATTCACAAGAAAACCAACTCTCTTCTGGCCCAATGCCCGGCTACAGCGAAATGAAGGAAGTTCCCATCTGGCTACAAACAAAAACGCAAGCAGAAGTTTTTATTAAGTATCATATTCAAGGTGATGAAAATGAATATTTTACAAATAAAATAACAACAAAAAAAGAAACTGCATTTACGGCCCTTTTGATTGCCGACACACTTGAACCGGGAAATACCTACGAATATGATGTTTACGTAAACGGCATTAAGGAAGATTTTTCTTTTGAAACAGTTTTCGAAACACAAAAATTATGGAAATGGCGTGGTGATGCACCAGATTTTTCCTTTTTAATGGGTAGTGGTGCCTACATTAACGAAGAAAAATACGACCGTCCTGGTGATGGTTACGGGGGAGAATATGAAATTTACAACGCCATGACAGATGCAAATCCTAATTTTATGATTTGGCTTGGCGATAATATTTATTTACGTGAACCAGATTGGAACTCCTGGACAGGAATAGTCCATCGCTATACCCAAGCAAGGCAAACTCCAGAAATGAGAGAATTTCTTTCATCAACTCATAACTATGCAATTTGGGATGATCACGATGCCGGGCCAAACGACAGTGACAGGAGTTTCTGGAATAAAAATCAAACTTTAAAAGTTTTTGAACTTTTCTGGGCTAACCCATCTTATGGCGTTGGAAATATTAATGGAGCTATTACTTCTTTTGAATTTGCTGATTGTGAGTTCTTCCTTCTGGATAATCGTACTTACCGTACACCAAACAGAAGAAAAAGTGGTGAGAAAACCCAAATGGGTGAGGAACAATTACAATGGCTTTTTGATAATCTTTCTTCCAGTTATGCAAAATTTAAGTTTGTGGTAATGGGAGGTCAGTTGCTTTCCACAGTGGAAGCTTATGAATCCTATAGCAATTATGGATTTCAAGATGAACGTCAACGCATTATTGATTTTATTCGTGAAGATAGTATTCTGAATGTGGTATTCCTAACCGGAGACGTTCACTTTTCTGAAATATCTGTTTTGAAAGAAGAAGGCAAACCAACAATCTGGGATATTACTTCTTCACCATTAAACAGTGGATTTAACACAAATGCCCTTGAACAGGAAAATAATTTGCGTATTCCCGAGTCGGTGATTATGCAAAGAAATTATACAAAAATTGATGTTGTTGGCACTAAGGAAAATCGCCATTTACTTATCAGATACTTTGATAGCAAGGGTATACTTCTTTATGAAATGAATATTAATCCTGAAGAAATTCAGGAATAGTAAATTATCACTAAAGTTTAGAACTTAGATTTTGTAATAGATAATCAGCGATTGTTAATGCAGCCATGGCCTCTACAATTGGTACTGCCCTAGGCACCACAGTTACATCATGTCTCCCTTTGCCCTTCAAATTAACAGTTATTCCTTTATTATCTACTGTTTTTTGATCCTTCATAATTGTAGCAACAGGTTTAAATGCTGCCCTGAAATAAATATCTTCGCCATTTGAAATACCACCCTGAATACCACCTGAATTATTTGTTTTGGTAGAAATACCATCTTCTGTACTCTCAAAAATATCGTTATGCTCGCTACCTTTCATCTTTGCTGACGAAAATCCTGATCCAATTTCAAAACCCTTTACTGCATTAATACTCATTACTGCCTTGGCTAGTTCAGCATTCAACTTATCGAAAACAGGTTCTCCTAAACCAGCGGGCACTCCTTTAATAACACAAAAAATCGTTCCACCAAGACTATCGCCCTCAGTTGCTGTTTTTTTTATCAATTCCAGCATTTTGTTTTCCACCTTAGCATCAGGACAACGGATAGGTGATTTTTCAATATCATTAAAATCTAAATCCCTATAATCCCTTTGTGTTGAAACATTACCAATTCGCACAACATAGGCATTAACATCAATCCCTTTTGTTTTCAAAAATATCTTGGCAAAAGCACCTGCAACCACTCGTGAAACAGTTTCTCTGGCAGATGACCTTCCTCCTCCCCTATGGTCTCTAATTCCATATTTCATTTCATAGGTATAATCGGCATGCGATGGTCGATAAACCTGCTCTAAATGATCGTAGTCTTTTGACTGTGAATCTTTATTCCGAATAATAAAACCAATTGGAGTTCCAAGACTTTTTCCTTTAAAAATACCCGAAAGAATTTCTATTTTATCAGTCTCACTTCTTTGACTCACAAATTCAGACTGAGCGGGTTTCCGTTTATCTAACTCTGCCTGAATGAAGTTAATATCAATTTCAATTCCAGCAGGAAAACCATCTAATACTCCACCAACCACCGCCCCATGCGATTCACCAAAACTTGTAAGTCTTAATATTTTCCCAAAACTATTACCTGCCATTTATAATGATTTAAATATCTTAATTCTGTAAAATTAATAATTATTGTAAGCATCTCCCTTCTTTTTAATGATTTGTGAGAAGTTGCACATATGTTTTGTAATGCCATTAACAATTATTAAACCCCACATTATAAATACTATTGCACAAAAAAACCGCTGTAAATAACTTACAACGGTTTTTAGTTTTTATAATTCAAAACAATAATTAAACATCTCTCATTAATTTGATTTTTTCTTTAATCTGCTCAATCTCATTTTTAGCTCTATCAATTTTCTTTTGAAAATCATCTTTAAGCGTACTCGATTTATTGGAAATTGAAAAGAAGCCGATATTATTTTCCCAGAGTGTTACATCTTCCTGAAGTTTTCTGATTTTTCCTCTAAGGAAATTACTCTCTTTGGAGATAGCCCTTTCAGCATCAGGCGAGTTTCTCATTATCTCAATCCTGTCTTTAAAATCTTCGGCACTTAAATCCGATTTTTTGATATCCATTTTATCCACAAGCCCATCAATAGCTGCACGATATTTAGTGTGCAACTTATCTTTTTTGTCAAATGGCACATGACCTATTTCAACCCATGAACGCTGCAGTTCTTTCAGAGCATCAATATTCTTTTTCCTATCGGTAACAACTTCAAAGCCTACAATCTTCTCTATAAGATCATTTTTCTTTACAAGGTTTTCTTTTTCCTCGTCTTTTCTTCCTTTAAAGAATTCTGACTTTCTATTGAAGAAATCATCACAGGCAAGCCTAAATCTTTTCCAGATCTTATCAGAATGGCGACGTGGAACAGGTCCTATTTCCTTCCATTGTTTTTGTAAATTAATAAGATCTTTTGTAGTTTTTCCCCATTCACTACTGTCTTTAATACCTTCTGCTTCAACACAAAGACCAAGTTTTTGGTTATAATTATTCATTTGCTGATCTTTAACTTCAGCAAAATATTCACGCTTACGCTCAAAGAAAGTATTTATATGTCCCCTGAATGTTTCCCAAACCTCATCGTTATGTGCTTTTGGAACCCTACCCAAAGTTTTCCAGGTTTTAAAAAGGTCATTAACTCTGTCAGTGCCATTATTCCATTCCTTAATAGAATTAAACTCACTAGCAACAAATTCTTTAACCTGCTCAATTAGTTCCAATTTTGCAGTATAATTTTTTTCCTGAACTTCCTGAACACCTGTATAATATTCTCTCCTTATTTGGTTAATCTTTTCTGTAGCAGCCTTAAACCTTTCCCAAAGTTCTTCTCTTTTGTCGTTAGGTGCCGGTCCAATCTCACGATACTCATCGTGGTATTTCTGAAGTAACTTAAATGATTTTACGACAGAATCCTCCATCAATAACTCCTCAGCTTTTTCACAAAGTCTAATTTTTGCTTCCATGTTCTTTTTCATGTCAAGATCACGGAGTTCATTATTAATTCTTACTTTGTCAAAAAATTTCTCTACCAAAAAATGATAGTTACGCCATAACTCGCTTAATGCCGATGCCGGAACCATTCCAATTTCTTTCCACTTTTCCTGAATTACTTTAAACTCGTCGTAAGTTCTCTTAAGGGTTTCCTCAGAATTTATTAATTCCTTAAGTTCTTCAAGTGTTTTATGCTTTAATTCAAGGTTAAGAACTTTTTGTTTCTCAAGTTCCTCAGAGAATTTATGTTTATTATGTCGATAAATTCCAAAAGCATCATTAAACCTTTTCTCCAAGGGGTCTTCAGCGTGTTTGAATTCATCTTTATTACCTCCTGCAGAAACAAATTCTTGCAGTTGGTTTTCTATTTCATCTTTATTAAGTTTATGGAAGTGAAATTTTATCTCTGATACCTGTTTTTTAATTTTCAAAATATCTTTTTCATCCACAACATCTTCAAGCAACTCAACAAGTTCTTGTTTGTTTAAATGCTCGTAGTCAATATCTTCATGAATTATACTACCTTCCTTTATTTTACCTCCAAGAAGAACAATTATTTCATTCTTCTCCTTTTCAGATATTTGGTTTTTACCAGCCTCCTCAACTTCATCCTCCTCTGAAGGTGGAGGCGCGGTTTGGGCCTTTTTGGTTTCTTTGCCTTTTTCTACTTTCACAGTAGGATCTGCAAGTAAACTAACTATTTCTTTCTTTTCTGTTTCAGAAATAGAATTAATTTGTTCTACTTTGGGGGCTTCTTCTTTTGCCTGATTACCCACTAAAAGATTTAGGATTTCATCCTTCTCCTTTTTCTTAATTTGCTTTTTAACTTTTACCGTCTTTTTTTTAACGGTTTCAGGCTTCTCCTCCGAAATTATTTCCGGATTTTGATTGGACTGCTCTTTTTCTACCATTATTAATTAAACATTTAATGTTTTAGAATTTTATCAGCAAAGCCGATAAGTATTGGTTCTTTTTTATAACAACTATTTTATTCTTCCCTTTTAAGGTGAATAGCAAAAATAGCAATATTTTTAAGCAAAGGTACACGCTAAACTTAAAAAAATAAATCTCCTGCCGTAAAGACAGAAGATTTATTTATATCGCTAGTTATCTGCAATTTATGCTTTACTAAGTGCCTGATCCAGGTCGCTAATAATATCTTCTACGTCTTCAATACCAATTGCAAGCCTAACAAGCCCGTCGGTAATACCTGCACTAAGTTTGGCTTCTTTCGAAAGTTTTGAATGTGTCATCGATGCAGGGTGTTGAATTAAGGTTTCAATACCTCCAAGCGAAACTGCAAGTAGGGCAAGTTTTACATTATCCATAACCTTTTTACCTGCTTCATAACCACCATTTACTCCAAAAGAAATCATTGCTCCGGGGCCATCCATTTGCTTTTTACCAAGTTCGTATTGGGGATGCGATTTTAAGCCAGGATACAAAACCCATTCAACCTTTGGATGTGCTTCTAAATAATCAGCAACTTTTATTGCATTTTCCTGTGCCCTTTCAATTCTGATAGCTAATGTTTTCAAACCCCTTCTAACAAGGTAAGCCTGATGTGGATCCATATTAAAACCCATATTAGTCATTACGTATTTGAGTTCGTCAAAAACTTCCTTCTCTTTAGCAATAACTACTCCAGCAACAATATCGGCATGGCCGTTAATAAATTTTGTCATTGAGTGAAGAACAATGTCCACACCAAATTCAATTGGCCTTTGCAGGTAAGGGCTACAGAAAGTATTGTCGACACAAACCATAATACCATGTTTGTGTGCCAGTTCGGTGGCTGCTTTTAAATCAGTAATACCAATAGTTGGATTGGCAGGAGTTTCCAGATAAAGTAATTTTGTATTTGGCTGTATGGCCTTCTCAATCTCTTCAATTTTAGTAGCATCAATAAAAGTTGACTCAATGCCATACTTAGGGTATAGCTTTTCCATTATTGCTCTGGATGGGCCATAAAGTGCATTATGCGAAACCATGTGATCACCAGCTCCCAAAACAGTTAGATAAACAGTATTTACTGCAGCCATTCCTGAGGCAACAGCAAGGCTGGCATAACCATTTTCGAGTTCTGCAATTGTAACTTCAAGATCTTCAATTGTTGGGTTGCCAAGTCGGGTATAAATATATCCCTTTTCCTCTCCCGAGAAACACCTTGCTCCATGATCTGCATCACGAAATTTAAATGTTGATGTTTGGTAAATTGGTGTTACCGCACTTCCTTTTTCGTCGTGGATTCCACCGGCGTGAATAAGTTTGGAACTAAATCCTTTATTTTTTGTATCCATTTTATTTGTGTTTTATTTATAATTTTCAATTTTTAAAATGAGCCCTTAACTT
>JAOZNY010000032.1:0-11533 GCA_029933565.1 Bacteroidales bacterium | reverse complement strand
TTAACTTCAAACTCAGAACTTTGAACTCTAAACTCAGAACTTTGAACTCTAAACTCAGAACTTTGAACTCTAAACTCAGAACTTTGAACTCTAAACTTTGAACTTTGAACTCTAAACTTTGAACTCTAAACTCAAAACCCTAATGATGACAGTAATTCTTTCCAAATTTAAGATTACCATTTATAAAGTCAAGAGCAAGGTTGTTGGCTTCATCAGATTCAACACCTACAAAAACATTTATACCATGATTATATAATATTTCAACCGCTTTAGGTCCCACACCGCCAACTAATATATCTGTAGCCTTTTCATCGGCAAGCCAACGTGGAATAACACCCTCCTGATGTGGGGGTGGCTCTTTGGTATAAGAGTTTACTATTTTATTATTTTCTATTTCAAAGAAATGAAATAATCTGCTATGCCCAAAATGGTGGGCAAGCTTATTGCCTTCAAGAGGTATTGATAACTTTTTCATTATAAATGGTTTGATTTTATTTTAAATACCTATTAATATTATGCTAAGTTTTGCCTTTTGGTTTAGAAAGGCCAGAAATTATTGTCATTCCAAATCTGCTCCTTTAAATCTTCATTTAATTTATGAAGCAAATGGTGATGCGTTTTTTCCCACTCAGCAAGCATTTTATAGGTTTCCTTTTCGTTTTCGTCAGTTGCCTCTTCAGCCCTTTTTGAATATATTTCGATAGCACGATTCTCAAAATCTATGGCTGCCGATATTGCAGCTGCCTCGAAGCCTGCGGCTGAAATCTCATTTTTTATTTTCTCTGTAAGTATTTGCACAACAGTTTCATCCTCTTCATGATGTGTTTGATTGATTAGAAACTCGTGATGCTCCTGATAGTTCTTAAACTGCTTAACAAGGAAATCGATGTGCTCATCTTCTTCCTCTGCCATCATCTCAAATATCTTCGTTGCCGATTTGCTTTCCGAATTACGTGCTGCCTGTGTATAAAAGGCCTTTCCCCTTCTTTCTAAAAGTATTGCTGTCTTTAAAACTTCTACAGTTTTATCGTTCTGTTCCATTATAAATATTTTTTTTAAAATGTTGCTACAAAATTAAGCAAATATCAATTTAAAACTCTATTTATCAAAGGAAATATCGCTATTTAGAATGCAGGGCAAATTTTGCAATTGATACTAGGATTACAATTAAAAAAGAGCGTAAATATTTCCCATTGCAAAAATAAATTATACCACATAAAAACCATTAATCACTTTGTAAAGCCAAATAGATTATTTTAGCATTATAACTTAATAAATTTGAACTTGAGCAGTCACATAGAAAATATAGCAGAACTACTTCAAAATAATGATTACCCTAAAGTTGAGCAGATTAAGGAATTACCATCTTCCGGCTCCGACAGAATTTATTTCAGGGTGATTTTTTTGGATGAAGTGCAAAACAGCATTCTTGCCTCCTTCAATCCTGAGATAAGCGAAAACATTGCCCATTATTCATTTACCACGCATTTTAGAAGCAAAGGGCTTAATGTGCCTGAAATCTATGCAAAAGATAGTTCTTACCGCTATTTTCTAATTCAGGATTTGGGCAACAAGCCCATGCTTGAAGAATTAGAAAATCTTGATGAAGATGAAAAACTAAGTATTTATAAAAAAGTAATCGATCACCTTCTGAAATTTCAAACCGAGGGCATTAATGGACTTGATTTGGATGTTGCATATCCTGTTATGGAATTTGGGCTCGATAATATAATGTGGGATCTGAACTATTTTAAGTATTACTTTGTTAAACCCCACAATATTGCATTTAACGAACTTCAACTTGAAAACGACTTCGTAACTTTTGCTAACTTCCTTTTGGAGGCAAAGTCTGAGGTTTTCCTCTATCGCGATTTTCAGGCAAGGAATATAATGCTGGTGGATAATGAGCCCTGGTTTATCGATTTTCAAGGTGGAAGAAAAGGACCTCTGCAATACGATCTGGTATCGTTACTTTATCAGGCTAAAGCGAATCTGGGAAGCATAGTCAGGGATGAATTACTAGAATACTATTTAAACTCCCTTTCAAAAATATCGAAGGTAGATTCTAAAAACTTCATGAAATATTACATTACATTTGTTTATTTCAGGACAATGCAGGTAATGGGTGCTTATGGCTTTAGGGGGAAAGTTGAAAGAAAGGGGCATTTCTTACAAAGCATTCCTTTTGTTATTAAAAATTTAGAAGAACTGATTAAAAATCACCCTCTAAAAATTCAGATTCCTGAGTTAACAAAAGTCTTTAAGCAGATCTCAAATATTAAGGATTACAATCAGGCAGTTCCAGAAACCGACAAATTATTAATCAGCATCAATAGTTTTTCGTATAAAAAGGCTGGCATTCCAATTGACATAAATGGAAATGGCGGAGGTTTTATTTTTGATTGCCGTTCGTTGCCAAACCCTGGGAGATATAAAGAACTTAAAGATTTCACTGGACTACAAACGCCTGTAATTGAATTCCTAAATAAAAAAAAGGAAATGGATAACTTCCTTACAAACTGCTTTAATCTTTCAAAGGATAGTATTACAAACTACCTTGAACGTGGTTTTGGCAACCTTCAAATAAATTTTGGTTGTACCGGTGGAAAACACCGCTCAGTTTATAGTGCCGAATGGATGAGCAAAAAACTTAACGATTATTTTAAGGGAAAAATCAATATTGAATTGAGACATTTACAAATTGAAAAAGGTATTTAATAAAAATGCCACGAATTCACGAATTTTAATTAACGAGTTAAAAATAACAAATGAAGGCATTTATTCTTGCAGCAGGACTTGGCACAAGATTGGCACCACTAACAAACCACCGGCCTAAGGCAATGGTTGAAGTCGGTGGCTTAACAATGCTTGAACATTTGATTCTGAAATTAAAGTCGGTGGGGATTACGAGTATTCTTATTAATGTTCACCATCATTCTGAATTAGTAATCGACTTCTTGCAAAACATTGAATGGAAAGGTCTTTCAATTGAGATATCTGATGAAAGTGGCCAACTGCTTGATACAGGTGGTGCCATTAAAAAGGCTGAGGATTTTTTTAAGGGAAATGAAAATATCCTTGTACACAATGTTGATGTTATTACAGAAGTTGATTTTAGCGAACTTCAAAAACAACATAATAACAACAAAAGCCTTGTAAGTCTGTGCGTTAGAGACAGGAAATCTTCACGGGGTTTGTTGTTCAACAAAGCAAACAACCTTTGCGGCTGGACAAACAATTCTAATTCGGAGTTTAAATGGGTTGATGGCAAACCTGAAGACTACACTCAAAAAGCCTTTAGTGGTGTATATTTAGCCTCTCCCGAATTTGCCACAAAACTTCCCTTCGATGGACAATTCTCGATAATTGATGCCTGGCTCAAAATGGCTAAGATCGAAAAAATATCAGCCTACGATGATGTATCTCCAAATTGGTTTGACCTGGGAAGCATTGAGAAAATAAAAATAGCTGAAGAATATCTGAAGGAAAAAGAATATTCGCAACGATTTCTCGAAAAAGTAGCATCAAAATTACGCATTCTCAGCCAAGAAGAACTAATAAAAACTGCAATAATTTTACCTAATAAAAGGTCGGTTACTTTTTTAAAGAAGTACCTCAACAATGAACGGGTAAATCCATTATGGCTCCCCGATTTTCTTAGTATTGATGAGTTTATGGAGAAACTGTCGGGAATTAGCAAAGCCGATCCACTGAACTTATATTTTGATCTTTACGAAATTCATAAGCAAAAGGAGGCAGGAAGCGCAAAAAGTCCTGAGATATTTCTTTCGTGGGCTCCCATGATTATTAGAGATTTTAACGACATTGACCTTTACCTCACTAATG
Source organism: Bacteroidales bacterium (assembly GCA_029933565.1). Lineage (GTDB taxonomy): Bacteria > Bacteroidota > Bacteroidia > Bacteroidales > F082 > BM524. The sequence continues at coordinate 7,687 of JAOZNY010000032.1, read as the reverse complement.
CTGAAAGTGTTCTGCAACATATTACTGAAGCACGTGCCATTAAAGAATGGAATCTTGATGGACAAGAACTAAGCAGTTTACAAAAATCATACATTAATTTCTACCAATCGCTGTTTTCATACTATGAAAACTTAAAGCATAAAATGCTTAAAAATGCAAATGCCTACCCAGGCTTCATTTATCGCTACAATGCTGAAAATATTGAAACTTTATCAAAAAAAACCAATTGGGAATATTTTGTTTTTGCAGGATTTAATGCCCTTTCGCCAAGCGAAGAAAAAGTTTTCGGACATATTAAAAATAATTTTAATACCTCTGTATTCCTCGATGCCGATGAGTATTACATCAATAAACAAAAGGACATTCCTCTACAGGAAGCAGGTATCAATATTAATAGGTTAATTAATAATTGGAATCTGTCGGATTTTAAGTGGCTAACAAACAGACTAACTAATAACGAAAAGAATATTTGCTTTCACGAGGTACAAGGACAAATTGGGCAGGTAAAACTGGCTGGTAATCTCTTGCAAGGCATACTTAATAAGTATAAAAAAGAAAATAAACTTCAACTAATTAACGAAACAGCAATTGTACTGGCAAACGAAAATCTTTTGCTTCCTTTGCTTGGTTCACTACCCGAAAAATACAATGATAACAAAGAAAATATACCAATTTCCTATAACGTAACTTTAGGGTACCCAATAAATTACAGCCCGATAAAAGGTTTTATAAATGATTGGTTTAAAATATTAGTAAGCCGTCAAAATCACCGAAGAAACCAATTCAGGACTCAGCCCATAGTAAATCTATTCTTGAACAACATACTTATTTCAGGGATGAATAAAGATCAAAAAACTCGACTAGACAGTCTTTCTTTAAAATTTATTGAAAACAATATTTCATTTATTGGTTACGACGAAATCAGTAAAATGCTCGATCCGTTTGACGGAACTAATATTGACGTTGTTGAATTATTGTTTGCAGATGTAAGTAAAGTAAATGAACTTCTTAGCAAATTAGTCGATTTACTACTCTTTTTACTTAATGGCATTAATAGTACAAACGCAGGTAACAAAATTTTAAAAGAGCAAATTACTCTTCTTCTAAAGATTAGTAAACGCCTGAGTATCACTCTGGAAAGTAATACTGAACATTTAGACATTAAAACTTTCTCCATTCTCTTTTTTCAGTTGCTATCAAATTACGAACTAAGCCTCAAAGGCGAACCTTTAAGCGGGATACAAATAATGGGAATGCTGGAAACCAGAGCACTGGATTTTAAAAATATCATCATTTTATCGGTCAACGAAGGTATTATTCCTAAGCCGGGAATTCCTGATTCATTTATCCCATTCGATATTAGGAGTGCATACGGCCTACCACTTCCAAAGGATAAAAATGTTGTTTTATCCTATCACTTTTTCAGGCTGCTGCAATTTGCTGAAAATATTGATATTATTTACGATGCTTCAGCAGAAGGATTGGGAGTTGGAGAACCAAGCCGCTTTTTACGCCAAATTGAACTTGAACTAATTAAAAACAACAAAAAGATAAATTTAAAGAAAACAAGACTAAGTCTGCCTAACGGTATTGCTAACAAAGAAATCAAAATTAAAAATAATGAAGATTCGCTAAAAGCACTCAGAGAAAAAGCGAAATCAGGCTTCTCCCCTTCTGCACTTAACAGTTACATTATGTGCAAGTTAAAGTTTTATTTCCAGTATATTTTGAAACTTAAAAAGGAAGATGAGATTGAAGCCTCTGTAGAGTCAAACACATTTGGGCTAATTATTCACGACACTTTGGAAGAGTTGTATTCACCCTACAAAGGCAAGTTAATTGATGCAGAACAACTTAAACAAAGTATTAATAAAACTGATGTTATTCTAAAGAAATATTTCATTGAACATTATAAAACAAAAAATATAAATCAGGGCAAAAATTTGCTTTTTTGGGAAGTAAGCAAAAAGTATATCAGGAATTTTATTCTGGCAGAATTAAAAGATCTTAAAGTAAAACAACGAAAAATAATTAGCCTTGAAGACAAAATAAAAATTCAATTTAATACTTCCAAAAATGATGTATTTCTAAGTGGAACCATCGACAGGATAGATAGTGACAGTAATGGAGAAAACATCAGGGTAGTTGACTATAAAACTGGAAAAGTAGAGGCAAAAGATTTGAAACCGGCTGACCTGAGTATTTTGCTAACTGACATTAAGTATTCAAAATCATTTCAGGTTCTATTTTATAAATTCATCTATCTCAAATCCTTAGGGATTAATGGAGATGATATTAGAACCGGCATTATTAGCCTCCGCAATTTAAGTAATGGTTTTTTGGAGTTTGGATTAAAAGAGGATAACGAAAATACTTTTGAAGAATTTGGAGAAATATTACAATCACTAATTGATGAAATATTTAATCCGCAAACTACGTTCGCTCAAACAGATAACACCGATGCCTGTAAATATTGCGACTATAAAAATATTTGTAATCGGTAAAATTAAACTTACTTAAAACCCCAATAACGAAATAAAACTTGAAATAATACCAGGAATAGTTATAAGAGTAAATACAATTCCAAAAATCGCTCCCCAAAGGTGAGCATTATGACCAATATTACCTCCACCTTTTTTACCCATATAAGCCGAGTAGATTAAATATAAGAAACCAAAGGCCCAGGATGGTATTGAAAACGGAATTGGGAAAATGAATATACTACCGGAGGGGTAAATTAGAATACTGGAAAACACAACCGCAGAAACAGCCCCTGAAGCTCCTACTGCATTGTAATAAGGATCGTTTTTATGCTTACCAAAATCAAATACAGTTGAAAACAAAACTCCTCCCACATATAAAAGTATAAAATACAATAAACCTTTGTATGCAAACAAACTGAAATAGGTTTCTTCAACTATACTGCCAAAGGAATAAAGCACATACATATTTATCAGCAGATGCATCCAATCGGCATGAATAATGGAATAAGAGAAAAACCTCCACCACTGCTTATGCTCCTTTATGAAATATGCATTAAACTTAAGTTGCCCAAACATTTCGCTGTTTTGAAATGCCAAAATGGAGGCAATTACAGTAATGCCAATAATTATTATGTTAATACTCATTCGTTAATGCTTTGTTCAGTTTTTTGCCCTTCAATTTTAGTATGATCTATTTCAGAACCAAAGGCGCTATGCGGAATAATATAAACTCCAATCATAAAAGCTGTAGCCACAAATACCATTATCCTATGCATACTATTCTTGCGTACCATAAACCATGCTATTAACCAGAAAATAAATATAAAAGCAGTTTTATTATCTGTAAGGTCGGTACCAAATGGCCATCCTGTCCAATACTCACCAAAAGCATATTTTTGTACTAGAGGACCTAATATCAAACCTCCAAGTAAAAGAGTAAACAAAACAACACCTACATAATATTTATTATCGTCACCCTTAAAAAGAGCCTCTAATCCAGCCCTTAAGCCAAACAACATTGAAAAGAACATGAAAAATATATGAGGTATTAAAACTGGTCGTGGCACGGCTCCTTTGTATCTAATAATAACAGGTTCTTCAGAAAGCTGAACTATCTCATCATTATAAATAAGTTCTACTTTATACTCTACTTTGCCCGCTGCTGGTTGGTGAGGGACTTGTGCCTTAAGCGTATTTCCTTCGCGCTTCATTTCCACACTCTGCCATTCGTCGTAACTTTTATAGCGTCTATATGTGAAAATTCCCATAACTTCTTTGTTTTCAACAACTATATCAACAGGTGCATTTTTTTCAACATCGAAGGATCTTAGAAATTTATAATTTACTGTTTCACCAGCAATTTCAACTTCTCCCTTTAAAGGATATGTTGGACCAGTTGACCTTTGATAGATTACCAATGCCAATGTAATTAAAACCGCAGCAACCCACAATCCTCTATTCTTATTTTTATTCTTCATTTATCTTAAATTTTAAGACGGCAAATTTAAATCCTTTTATTAATTACCAACAGCATCATAAAAAAGTTGGTGAATATTTGTTCGAATATCAAGTTTACTTAGTTTATTATTGTACATATCAGGAAAAACCCGATTGCTGATGAATACAAAAACAAGGCCATTTTCAGGGTCGGCCCAGGTATAAGTTCCGGTAAATCCCGAATGACCAAAACTACTTGGAGAAGCACTTCTACAATTTGAGCGATGATCTTCAAATTCCAATAATGGTTTATCGAAACCAAGTCCTCGACGATTATCATTTTCAACAAAATGAGCTGTAGTAAACTCATTAATAGTTTGAGTACTAATAAATTCTCTACCGCCATAAACACCACCATTCAACATCATTTGCATCATTACAGCTACATCGTAGGCATTTGCAAAAAGCCCTGCATGCCCCGAAACTCCACCCAGCATTGCTGCACCCTGATCGTGAACATCACCCTGTAAAAGTTGGTGACGGAATGTTTGATCAAACTCTGTAGGGCAAATTCTATCAAGTGCAAAATATCTCAATGGCTTAAAGCACATATTATTCAATCCCAATGGTTTGTAAAATTCTTCATAAACATAATCATCGAATGCTGTATTAGTACAAATTTCAATCAAATGGCGAAAAAGATAAAAGCCCAGATCGCTATACTGATATTTTTTTTCACCCAATTCTGACTTGGCGATTTGCTTGTAAATTTCATAATTATAATTTTCGCGTATAAACATGTTTTGCGCTACCCTTGTTGGGAATTCTTCGCTTATTACAGAATTATAGAATGTTGTATCCCAAATATTTTTAATTATTGTGCTTTCGTAATATGGTATCCAACTAAACAAACCTGCTTGATGAGCAAGTATCTCCTTACTGGTTATTAGGTTTTTATTGCTTTTTTTTAGATATAGAAGATAATCAGAAATCGGTGCATTAATATCAATAATGCCATCTTCATAGTTTTTCATAAGAGCAGGAGTAGTTGCCATTATCTTTGTTAACGATGCAATATCATAAATATCATCATTCTTAACAGGAAGTAAACTATCGTAGGTATGAAAGCCAAAAGTTTTATCATAAAAAATAAAACCATCTTTAGCAGCAATAATCTGACAACCGGGTGTAGCACCAATCTCAATAGCATTATTGGCAATAGAATCAATTTTCTTTAAAACCTCAATATCAATATTTAATTCCTTAGGGGAAGAATATGTTAGTCGTGTTTTTTGAGTACTAATTCCTGTTCTCACTCCAAAACCACCAGCAGTAACCGGCAACTTCCCTGTTGCAGCAGCCATTCCAAGCATCACCTCCGCCGAACGATTCATTAAATATGGCTTATCCTGATAAGAAATAACTATTGCCTCAAAATCATTAAGATTAGAAAAGAAGTTTAGTGAATATGGGCTTGCAAAAATATCCAGAACGCATTTATGGTTCATTGCAATCCTGCTAACAAACTGCACATCCGATTCGGTAATTCCAAATCGACGGCTTGCTGAGATGTTAGTGTTGGTAAGAGCAACAATAACCAGATTATATTTTGAAAGTTCCGTAATTACTTTTTGTTTGTCGGCAATATCCGCATCGTGAACAAGATAAAAAATATCAACATGCATAAAGTCTGACAACACTCTCTCGAAATCAGTATTTTCATAACCAATTACAAGCACGGCCGGTTTAAGCGTGTCGGGGTAACTCAATGGAAGTATATTATCCTTATTTTTTATTAGAGTAATTGCATCATAAGCCATTTTCTTGCTAAGGCCAGAGAAATCAGGATTATTTAATTCCTCAACTAGATTCAATGTGTCAACTAAATCCCTTTTCCACGCACCCGATAAATATTTATATTCCAGAATCTTTTTACAACTTTCTTCCAACCTCTGCATATTTGATTCTTTCTCAGCAACAGCCTCTTTTATTGATAATACAGAAGCCTTTACATCGTCGGGGATTAACAAAACATCGTTACCGGCCAAAAAGGCAGCAAGTGCTACTTCACCTTTGTTATAGTATTTTGTAACACCTTTCATGTCGAGCCCATCGGTAACCACAAGACCTTTAAAACCCATTTTATCCTTCAGCAGTTTAGTAGTAATTTTATATGATAAAGAAGAAGGCCTTGTTTTGTTCTTATCGAAAGCAGGAACCGACAGATGAGCTGTCATTACTGCTGCCACTCCCCTATCAAACAGATACTGAAAAGGCAGTAATTCTGTTTTGCGTAAATCCTTTTTACTTCCTGTTACCTTTGGTAAGGTTAAATGCGAATCGCTATGCGTATCGCCATGGCCAGGAAAGTGTTTAGCACAGGCAATTATTCCTGCATCCTGCATACCTTGCATATAAAAATACCCTTTCTGCCCTACACTTATAGGGTCTTCACCAAATGAACGCATCCCAATTACAGGATTTAATGCATTAGAATTAACATCAACAACAGGTGCATAATTCATGTGAATACCCATTCGCTTGCACTGCCAGCCAACTTGCAAACCCATGGCATAAAGCAACGAATCGTTTTGAATAGCCCCAAGTGTCATCTGCAGTGGGTACTTAATTGTATTCTTCAATCGCATTCCTATACCCCACTCAGCATCCATGGCAATCATTAAAGGTGTTTTTGCCATCGAATTCCAATAGTTGGTTTTTAGTGCTTGCAGAACTGGGTCGGCACGAAAAAACACAACGCCTCCAATATTATACTTACTAATTAATTCATCAACCTCTTCAATATAGGGTTTACCCGAATGGTTTGCCCTTACAAAAATTAATTGTCCAATCTTTTCCTCCACACTTAGTGACTGGTAAACTGAATCCACCCACTGTTTCATTTCAGGTTTCCCAGAATTTTTATACAACTGACCAAACGACTGTGAGACCTGAATAAACAAAAAACTAATAACCAACAAAACAACTATGTGATTTAACCTTTTCTTCATTGAAATACAATTTAGGGAAACCATTATTTTTCGAACAACGAAAATAAGTATTTTAGGTTGAATTTATAAAAACATATTGTTAAAGAATGTTCACTTAAGTATTTTCATTTAATTCAATACTTTATGCCAACAATTTGCAAATAAATTTAACTAGCTTTGCTACTCTAAAAACAGCGAAGTATTTGTGAATAAAATGAACAAAATATACCTAATTGGCTTTATGGGTGTTGGCAAAAGTACCATTGGCAAAAAACTAGCAAGAGAACTTGGCTATAATTTTGTTGATACAGATCTTTTGTTTGAAAAAAAATATAAAATAAGTATAGCAGATTTTTTTAATAAATACGGGGAATTATTATTTCGTGAATTTGAAAATAAAATATTACTCTCAACATTTACTATGGAAAATGTTGTAGTTGCAACCGGTGGTGGCACTCCCTGCCACTTTAATGCAATTGACGAAATTAACCATCATGGAATAAGTATTTTTCTTGAAATGTCAGCAGCAGCAATTGTAAATAGGCTGGAAAACACTATTAAACCAAGACCTTTGGTTAAAGGTAAAACTCATGAAGAATTACAGATGGAAGTTGATAGACTCTTATCGGAAAGACATAGCATTTATGTAAAAGCCAATATAGAAATTAAAGCTATAAATGTTGATATAACAAAACTAAAGGAGAACCTAAACTACAAGAAATAAAAAAACAGAAATTATTTTAAGCAGTTACAATTGCCATTTCACGTTTTTTTTTT
>JAOZNY010000194.1:3171-5549 GCA_029933565.1 Bacteroidales bacterium | reverse complement strand
TTTTTATAATTTCCGTAAAGTTACATTTTCTATATTTGCCTAATGAAAAAACCTCAACTGGTTTGGGACATTAAACCTGTATCCTATATTTTAGGAAAAGACGCCGTTTCACTATCTGTAAAAAGACTTAAGGAATTCGGGAAGCGTTTTGTTTTAGTCGACGAAAATACTTTTGAGCATTGTCTCCCTGTTTTCAAAAATCTTATTGGCGATATTGAAATTGACGGTATTATTAAAATAAGTGCAAACAGCAATAATAAAAACATTGAAGAGACCATTGTTGTTTGGGACAAACTCTCCGAATTTGGTGCCGACAGAGATTCACTTTTAATAAATTTGGGAGGGGGAGTTGTAACCGACCTGGGTGGTTTTGCTGCTGCCACATTTAAAAGAGGCATAAGTTTTATTAACTACCCAACTTCGCTTCTTGGAATGGTTGACGCAGCCATTGGAGGTAAAACAGGACTTGATTTTTCAGGCATTAAAAACCAGGTTGGGCTTTTTACAAATCCCATCAAAGTTGTTATCGATCCAATATTCTTAAAAACACTCGATCAGAACCAACTTCTTTCGGGCTATGCCGAAATGTTGAAATGTGGCCTAATTATGGATCGCGATTTATGGGGTAGTTTAACAACCCTAAATTATCAGCAGGTAAATGACTGGGACAGTTTAATTGTGCAATCAGCCAGAAACAAAGTTGACATTGTAAGACACGACACCCATGAGAAAGGTATTAGAAAAATACTAAATTTTGGGCACACAATTGGTCATGCTATCGAAAGCCATTTCTTAAATAAAGGACAACCAATTACTCATGGTGAAGCCGTGGCAGCCGGAATGATTTGCGAAACATATATTTCATCAAAGATTTACGAATTTGAATGTACTCAGTTCAATGAAATTATCAAGGTGATCGACATGAATTTTAAAAGGCAAGAGTTGAAGAATGAAGACATCGATTATTTGATAGATCTCATGAAACAGGATAAAAAAATAAAAGAAGGCAAACATAATTTTAGCCTTTTGCGAAAACTAGGCAAGGCTGTTCACGACATTGAAGTGGATGATAATACAATAAGAGAAAGTATAATTTTTTATATCGAAGGTAAAAACTGTACAGATTGAATAAAATAACACTAAGATCGACTGATCAAAGAATCTCCGGAACAGTAAATTTATCCGGTTCAAAAAGCATTAGTAACAGGGCTTTGCTGATGAAAAACCTGTCGGGGAACAAGATACACTTCGGCAACTTATCAAATTCAGACGACACCAAACGACTAAAGTATTACTTAAAGTTCATTGATGTTTGCCTTTCATCAGGTGTGCCAACAACAATTGACACTCAAAATGCTGGAACCGTTTTAAGGTTTTTAACTGCATACCTTGCAATTCAAGATGGCAAATGGCTTATTACAGGCAGCAAACGAATGCTAGAAAGACCAGTTGGCGAATTAGTAGATGCCCTAAACACATTAGGTGCCACAATAAAATATACCGACAAGCAGGGCTATCCCCCACTATTGGTCAAAGGCAAGGAAGTACACGGTGGCATAATTAGCATTAACCCAAGGCAAAGCAGTCAGTTTGTTAGTGCACTAATGATGATTGGGCCTTACCTTAAAGGTGGCATTGAGATAGTTATGGAAAAAAGTACAGTCTCTACTCCATATATTTTAATGACGGCAAAACTCATGAAATTATTTGGGATTGAAACCAAAGTTACTGCAAAAAAAATTGCAGTTCCAACGGGTGATTACACAATGTCGGAATATAATATTGAACCCGACTGGAGTTCTGCCTCCTACTGGTATCAGGTTGCAGCACTTAGTACAAACTCCCAAATTCATATTCCTAACCTTACAAAAAACAGCATACAGGGCGATGCAATTGTTGCAGAATTATTCCAAAGCCTGGGCGTTGAAACAGAATACAATGAGGGTGGCATAGTTATAAAAAGTAAAACTGACAGCGTAAGTAAACTTGATTTCAATTTTAAGGACTATCCCGACCTTGTTCCAACTGTAATGGCAACATGCGCTGCAAAAGGTGTTGAGTTAATGATTAGGGGCATCAATCATTTAAAATATAAGGAGTCGAACAGGATAGTGAGTATGGACGAAGAACTTTCAAAGTTTGGTTGCAGCATTTCCCGACAAGGACAAGCCTACCTTTTAAAGCCAGGCAATCTGCCTACGCAGGCTGAATTCAATACTCATCAGGATCACCGTATTGCCATGAGCCTTGCTCCTCTGGCTCTTAAAATAAAAACAGTTAGCATCAATAATCCCGATGTTAGTATTAAATCTTATAGCGATTTTTGGGATGATATGAGTAGAATGGGAGTTTTCGAAAAAAGCAAATCACAATAGTAA
>JAOZNY010000194.1:0-3071 GCA_029933565.1 Bacteroidales bacterium | reverse complement strand
AATAGTAATCAATCTTTTTAAAAACCAAAAATCAAAAACAATCTTCAATCAAAATATATTTCTGTCAATTTTCAATTTTATAAGACTGAAAACCAAAGTATAATAGTTCACTTTTTTTAGTTTGAGTTTTCAAAAATTGGTTTTTGTTATTTATTTGGGATGTGTATTTTTGCTATTTGGGATTTTATGAAAACCAATTTTATTTATTTTCGCTATTCTTAATTCAATTTAATTGATTAATTATTTTTGCACCATAAGACAACAGTTCTAGAATGAAGATTACAGAAGTTGATATTTTTATCCCATGTTTTATTGATCAGGTTTATCCTGAGACTGCTTTTAATATGGTTAAACTTTTAAAGAAGGCCGGATTAAAAGTAAATTACAACAGCAATCAAACTTGCTGCGGACAGATGGCTTTTAATAGTGGTTTTTGGGATGAGGCAAAAAAACTAGGAGAGAAATTTATAAATGATTTTAGCAACAACAGGCCAATTGTTGGATCCACGGCAAGTTGCATTGGCTATGTAAAGAATAATTACGATAAACTTTTTTACAATACCGCCAAACATATTGAATACAAACAACTTCAGAAAAATATTTATGAAATAACCGATTTTCTGGTTAATGTAATTAAGGTTACTGATTTTGGTTCGGTGTTTGAACATAAAATAACCTACCACGATTCGTGTGCAGCACTACGTGAATATAAATTGGGCAACGAGCCGCGCGAACTTTTGAAAAAAGTAAAAGGCCTTGAACTTATTGAAATGAAGGACACTGATGTTTGCTGTGGTTTTGGTGGAACTTTCTCGGTTAAGTTTGAAGCTATTTCAACCTCAATGGCCGAACAAAAAGTACACAACGCTCTTGAAACCGGTGCCGAATACATCGTTTCAACCGACTCCTCTTGTTTGATGCACCAATACGCCTACATTAAAAAACACAATCTGCCAATTAAAGTAGCCCATGTGGTTGATGTATTAGCATCGGGGATTTAAGAAATAAAATGTAGGGTTATTACTTTTCAAGTATTAATTTATTAGTTTCAAATTTAATAAAAATAATTTTTTATTATCTTAGCACAATCATTTTTAAATAAATGATTTTCACCCAAGCCAATAAGACTGATCTTTAGACTTATTCGATTTTGCAGTTTTAAGGATTAAGCAGAAGAAGTGTTTAGTTTAGAGTATAGGTTTATTCAACCATATATAAGGAATAATCACTAAAAAGATGATAAAAGCCAGTTATATTATCCACAGAGGCGAAGAGCGAATTTGCCTAAACTTTTCTTACGACAAATCGCTGATATTTAAGGTAAAGCAAATAAATGGAGCCAAATGGAGCCAGACACGTAGAGCGTGGCATATTCCAAACAGAGGAGAGTCGGTTTTGACATTAAAAAAAATGTTTCCAGACATCATTATTGATGGCATGCAAACTCCAGCAGAAAAAACTGATGTGAATTCAAATAATGTAAAAACTAATAAAACTGAAGAAACTCCAGAAGTAAAAAAAACAGTAACTATTGAAGTATTGGGCAGAAAAATTATGATCAAACTACCAAAAGACCATAAAGACGTCCGGTTTTTAAATTCTATTAAGTACAGTCGCTGGAACAACAAATATTTTCATTGGGACGTTCCCAACTATCCTGGAAACCTCGATTTAATAAAAGACTATTTTGGCAATAGGCTTAAAAACATTATTATACATGAAGAATTTGATATTTCTTTAAGTGAAGAAACCCGTTCCATAGGCAAAAGTGAGATATTTGTTTTTAAAACAAGGACAAATAGGTTGCGAATTATTTTTGGCTTTGACAAAGAAATTCGTTCACTTATAAAGACTTACCCATACTACAGCTGGGATCAAAAAAATAAATGGTGGAGTATCCCCTACTCAGAGAAATATTTAAATGAGATACAAACTACAGCAATTAACAAAGGGTTAAAATTCACTTATGAGGAGGAGGATATTAGCGACAAGGGGCTAAAACGCATTAGCAGGTTTGACCTTGCTAATTACAGAAGTTGCCCCCAGGAAATGATATTAAAACTTAAAGAGATTAGGCGGAGCGAAAGTACTATTAAAACTTACAAAGGAATGTTTGAAGAGTTTATCAATTACTATCATAATTATGATATTAATACGATAACAGAGAAACAGATAACAGCATTTTTGAGGTTTTTGGTAATGGAAAGAAAGATATCGCCTTCGTATCAAAACCAATCGATTAATGCAATAAAGTTTTATTATGAAAAGGTTTTGGGTGGACAACGCAAGTTTTATTTCATTGACCGACCTAAAAAAGAAAAATCGCTACCTATTGTATTAAATGAAGATGAGATTAAGAGATTATTAAAGAATACTTTTAACATAAAGCATAAATGCGTTTTTATGCTAGCTTATTCTTCAGGACTTAGGATTTCGGAAGTTGTAAACCTCAAATTAGAAGATCTGGATAGGGAAAGAATGCAAATTTTTATACGAAACAGCAAAGGCAGCAAAGACCATTATACAATATTATCGCAGCAGTTTTTAAAGTTGTTTGATAAATATTACGAAGAATACAGAACAAAGGTATATTTATTTGAGGGAGCCACGGGAGGAAAATATTCGAGCAGCAGCATACAGAACACCATAAAAGCGGCAGCCAAAAGGGCTGGTATTAAAAAGCGCACTACCATGCACACACTAAGACATTCGTTTGCTACACATTGTTTGGAAAACGGCATTGATTTAAGATATATACAATCGATGCTGGGTCATTCGAGCAGCAAGACAACTGAAATTTACACACATATTACAACAAGGGGATTAGATCAAATAAAAAGTCCGATGGACAATTTAGACCTATAAATTTATTATCTTTGGAAACTACAATTAGTAGCCTAAAGTTTTAGTATTATGAAAAAGAAGATTAATTTTACAACTATACAGACCAAAAACTCAAGAACACTACCACAAAAGACAATAAAGATATAACTGCCACACTAACAGTTACACAATTGTTATGGCCAAATGGGGTAAATAACAAAGAAATAAAAAAATAAAAAAATTGGAGA
>JAOZNY010000193.1 GCA_029933565.1 Bacteroidales bacterium | reverse complement strand
TTACAAACAATAACAATTAAAACATTTTTTTACAATAACTAATAAGTTCTCTATATCAATAGTTTGTTACTATTCATATTGTTTGCTTTATACATCACTCAAACTTTGGTACTTTGATTGAGTCGGGTGTTGTGAATAGCGAGCACAAAGGGTATGTTCACAATCGGGATCAAAGTACCTCAGCAAAAGTAGTACATGATATTATTTTGAAACACAATGGAAAAGTTTTAGTTTAGGAAATAATTGACTGGGGAGGTGGAGAGTCAATCGACTTTTTAACTACATTTTGTAAAAAAGATTCATTTCCAAAACATGAAGAAAAACAATTTACCAACAATCAATTTATGCTTGGAACAGAAATAATAAAGAAAGTTCACTCAAAGTATTCAAGGTTTTAAAACAAAGGCTGTAAATCCGAATGAAAACAACAGACGAAATAATAATTTATGCCAACTCATTATCAAAGATCTACAAACTTTATAATTCAAAGCGTGATTTTATCAAAGAAGCATTTCATCCATTACGAAAACTATATCACAAAAAATTTCATGCTTTAAAGGATATCTCAATATCCCTAAAAAAAGGTGAAGTACTTGGAATTATTGGAAAAAATGGAAGCGGAAAATCAACTTTACTAAAAATTCTTGCTTCAATTGTAACACCATCATCAGGAGAATATTCTTGTAAGGGCAGAGTAACAGCACTACTGGAACTTAGCGGTGGCTTTAATCGCGAATTAACAGGGATTCAAAACATTATCTTTTTAGGTGGTATTTATGGTTTCTCCAGGGTAGAGATGACTAATAAAATTAAGCAAATTTTAGATTTTGCTGAAATAGGTGAGTATGCATCCCAACCTATAAAAAGTTATTCAAGCGGAATGTATATGAGGCTGGCATTTTCATTGGCAATTCATATTGAGCCTGATGTACTTATTGTTGACGAAATACTTGCTGTTGGTGATGCAAGATTCAAACAAAAATGCCTTCGTAAAATTACTGAGTTTAAAGATGATGGAAAAACCATTGTACTCTGCAGTCACAGCATGGAAACGATAAAACAATTCTGCACAAAGGCAATTTGGTTAAATGAAGGTAAAATAGTAGAGGAGGGATTACCCAATAGTGTTACCGACCACTACAATGCATTTATGGTCAGTCATGAGAATACAGTTTTTATTGACGAAATATCTAACAAAAGTGTCATTAGTTCTAATAATAAAGAAACTAATAAAACTCCAAATAAACCAACTGAAATATTTTGGCAAGATGTTTCCAAACTCGATTCTTTTGGTACAGGAATGAATACAATAAAATATGCTGGTATTATTAATATCAATACTACTAAAAATATCAGCACTCTTAAAACCAATGAAAATATAAGAATTCTATTGCATCTGGCAAAAACAAAAATGCTTAAGAGACCTGCAATACACCTTTCATTAAATAACCATTTGGGAATTCCTGTTTTTAAAATAAATAGTAATATCTACAAACAACCCCCCCGACTAAATACTAATAGTGAAACAATAATTTCCATTGATTTTATTTTCCCTAAAATTGCCAATGGCAAATATTCTTTTTCTCTTGGAATTTTATCACTAATCGATGAGCGCGAATATATTCATTGGGTAAATGATGCTTTGTTAATTCAGGTATCCAATCCTGATATCAGATACAAGGTAGGCTCACAAATTGTTATCGACAATGTTAAAATACAAACAACGATTGTTTAAGTTATGAAAAGTTCCAAAAGTATTATTTCTACTCTGATAAAACAAAGGTATATTTTTAAACTACTGGTAATCCGCGATTTTAAAAGCCGTTACCTTTCCTCATTTATCGGTCTGCCCTGGGCATTCATTCAGCCAACTGCTTATGTATTTGTAATTTGGTTTGCTTTTACTTTTGGTTTAAAGGGAGGTCAAACCGCCTCAGGCGGGGAATTTGCGCCATGGTTGATTCTTGGTTTAATTCCCTGGTTATTTATCAGTCAAACTATGGTTGTTAGTTCAAACTCTATTAGTCAATATAGTTATTTATTAAAAAAAACAAAGTTCCCTGTTGGTATGATTCCAATTATCAAAATATTTTCTGGAATGATTGTTCATATTATCTTAATTATACTAATACTGTTTGTGATAGTCTTCTTTTACGGAATTCAACCAACAGTTTATTGGTTTCAAATATTTTACTATTTATTTGCGTTAATTGTTTTACTTACAGGAATATCCTGGTTCGTTGCTTCTGTTAATGTTTTTATCCATGATATGGCTCATATCGTTACTATACTCATTACAATGCTGTTTTGGGCAACGCCAATTGTCTGGTCTTATACCATGCTAACAGGAAAGCTAAAGTATATTGCACTACTGAACCCCTTCTTTTATATTACCGAAGGTTATAGATACACTTTCCTTGAACAACGCTGGTTTTTCGAGTTTCCTGAAATGAATATCTTCTTCTGGACATTTACTCTGCTAATTTTTATTCTGGGTGCTTATACTTTTAATAAATTAAGCCCCAGTTTTGCTGATGTACTTTAACCCTGATAAAAGTATACATTCCGATTTGAAAACAATTTTTAAAAAGATTAAACAACTTTACCGAAGAAAAGGTGTTATTGGGCTAATTAAAAAGGCTGCTAACATTGTTTTACACATAATAAGCGGTGGTCTGTTAAATAATGAAGCCGGCTACAATAAATGGTTAAACACTTATTTTAATTCAGATGTTAGTAAGTTGGATAAGATGAAATATTCTGTCAAACATTTTACCAAAAAGCCCAAAGTTTCAGTAATTATGCCAACATATAATTCTAATATTACGTGGCTAAAAGAGGCCATCGAATCATTACAAAATCAAACCTACACAAACTGGGAACTCTGCATAGCCGACGATGCCTCTACTAATAATTCATGCATTAATTTTTTGTTGGAATATCAAAAGACCGACAATCGTATTAAAGTAACCTTCAGAAAAGAAAACGGACACATCTCCCGTGCCTCCAATAGTGCATTAGAAATAGCAACAGGAGAATGGATGGCCCTCTTTGATCATGATGATCTACTTTCAACAGATGCTCTTTATTGGGTGGTAAAAGCAATTAATAAAAATCCAAATGTAGCACTAATTTACTCCGATGAAGATAAAATTGACAGGAAAGGCAAACGACAAAATCCATATTTTAAGTGTGATTGGAATTATGAACTTTTTTTATCGCAAAACCTCATTAGCCACCTAGGGGTTTACAAAACTGATATTGTAAAAAAGATTGGTGGATTTAGGATAGGGTTTGAGGGGTCGCAGGATTATGATCTGGCTTTAAGGTATATCGAAGAAATTAAACCAGACCAGATCTTTCATATCCCACGTGTATTATATCATTGGCGTATTCACAAAAAAAGTACAGCCCTTAAAGTTGATAAAAAACCATATGCTTTAACTTCAGCAAGTAGTGCAATTAGTGAACACCTTAGCCGTAATGGAATCTTAGGGTCTGTGGAAATTCTGGAAAATCAAATGTATCGTGTTAAATATGATCTACCAACAAATAACCCTCTTGTAAGTATTATTATTCCTACTAAGAATAACAAAAAGTTACTTAAGAAATGCATTAACAGTATTCTTGAAAAAACCAACTATTCAAATTACGAGATTTTGATTGTGAATAATAATTCAGATGATGAGTCAACCCTCAATTATTTGGAGAAGATTAAACAAAACGATAACATTAGGGTGTTGGTCGACAAAAGAGAATTTAATTTCTCAGCTATAAATAACAATGCTGTTGAAAATATAAAAGGGGAATTAATTTGTTTTTTAAATGATGACACTGAAGTAATTTCACATAATTGGCTTACGGAAATGCTTAGTATTGCATTGCAGCCCGGGGTTGGGGTTGTAGGGGCACGACTCTGGTACCCTAACAATACTCTTCAGCATGGTGGAATAGTTTTAGGTATAGGTGGTATTGGTTCGCATGCTCACAAATTTTTAGATAAAGGAGAACACGGTTACTTTAATAGGGCAGAACTCATTCAGGAATTCTCAGCAGTTACAGCTGCATGCATGCTAATTCCAAAAAAGATATTTAAACAAGTTGGTGGATTTAATGAGACTTCACTTGCCATAAGTTTTAATGATGTTGATCTTTGTTTAAAAATCAGAGTTCTAAATTATAGGGTTGTATGGACACCATTTGCTGAGTTATATCATCACGAAAGTGTTTCAAGGGGAACCGATGACACCGAAGAAATAAGTCCAAGGTTTCAGAGTGAAATTGAATTTATGAATAAGACTTGGGCTAACTGGATACAGAATGATCCGGCATATTCCCCAAACCTTACGCTCAATGCTGAAAATTTTAGTCTGGCATGGCCACCAAGGCTTGAAAATAACAAGGTATAAAACAAAAAAACTAAAGAATGCAAAACAACAATTACATACAAATAGATTTTTATAAACTATGGAGATACATTAAGTTGACACGCCTGCAGAAGGAAAAACTAAAACTATTGATTTTTTCTTCTCTCCCCTTTCTTTTTGGACGGCTCGCAACTTTTCAGAATTGGAAACATGCCCAAGTTTTTGCATTCGACAAAGAACATAAAAAACAATATCAGATAAACAATGTACCTAATAGTAATGCTAAAGTTGAAAGAAATAATGATAAATCAAAGCCAATAAACAAACTGGCAATTGTAATACATGCATTTTATCTAGATGTTTTTAATGAAATTATGGCAATGATAATACCTGATAAAGATACTAGTTTTAAGTTTTTTATTACTTGTCCTGCCAATTTGAAAGATGAGATAGAATCAAAACTAAAAAAAACAAATTCGCAATTTACTATTATGGAAGTTGATAATCATGGCAGGGATATTCTTCCATTTCTAAATATTCTTCCATTAGTGTTTAACGAAAATTTTGAAGTAGTTCTAAAGATACACACAAAACGTTCAAACCATCTTAACAAAGAAAACCTATGGAGAACAACCATTCTAGAAGAACTTATTGGTGGAGATAATATAGCTACAGCAATAAATATATTTGAGAAGAATCCCCATATTGGTATGATTGGACCTGCAAACAATATTCTACCAATGTCATTGTACTATGGTGGTAATGCTTCAACCGTTGAATTATTATGTGAACAAATGAATCTTACTAAGCAACAAATGAGTAACTTTCAATTCGTAGCAGGAAGCATGTTTTATGCACGGAAGGAAGTCCTGATTCCTGTATTGAAACTAGGATTAAACAGTCAGGATTTCGAAAAAGAAGATAATCAACTGGATAGCACCATGGCTCATGCAGTGGAACGTATTTTTTCAGCAGGGCTAATTGTATCAGGTTTAAAACTAGCAGACACTTCATCCAGTTCAACCAAAATTAATTGTCATACTACTTTAAATCATCCGTTTACTCTTTAAGTTCCTTTCTTCATTTGTAGGTTCCACGAAAATTGGCCATTTAAAACTAGTATTTTCAACAAGTGATATCATTTTTTTATTCGGGATAATTGACCATTTTTGCTAAAAGATTCAAAATGACTTTACTAAAACTAATTGCAAACGATTCCTGGCTTAAACCATTTGAGAATGTTATT
>JAOZNY010000192.1:1577-5631 GCA_029933565.1 Bacteroidales bacterium | reverse complement strand
AATGAATGAATGAATGAATGAGTAAATGAATAAATGGGTGAATGGTAGAATGAGTATATGTTTGAATGGAGGAATGAACAAATGAGAGAATTTAACAATTGAACAATTAAATAGATGAAAGACATTTCAATAATAGTAGCAATAGCATCAAATTATGCAATAGGAAAGGATAACGACCTGCTGTGGCATATTTCGAACGACTTGCAGAGGTTTAAGAGGATAACAGAAGGGCATTTTATAATTATGGGAAAAAAGACTTATTATTCGCTTCCCCGCCGCCCACTTCCGAAAAGAACAAATATGGTAATTACAGATGTTGCCAATGAGCAAATAGACGATTGCCTGATGGCTTATTCAATTGAAGATGCTGTAAATAAAATGGACATTAATAATGAAAACTTTGTAATAGGAGGGGGATCAATTTATAAGCAGTTTATGCCTATTGCCAACAAACTTTATATTACCAGAGTTCACAAAGATTATGAGGCAGACACTTTTTTTCCGGAAATATCGTTGACTGAATGGAAACTAAGCGAAAAGATTGATGTTGACGATGACAAACAAAACGATTTTAAATATTCGTTTGAAATTTATGAGCGTGTTTAAAAATAATAATCTTGTTTTAACTTTAATGCTGTTTCTTGCAGGTATTATTTTTTTTGCAACATCATGTAAAAAGAATAGTAATACAATGGTTGATTACAGTTTTGGTGTTGAATTAAGTTCCGATTATGCAAGTGCACAGCATCTAAGTGTAAGTCTTGCAAATACTTATTTTAAATGTATTTACGATACCGCCTTAATGAATACCGGTCATGCAACTATTGATGGTGCCAATATTCAATATTCTGTTGATTCACTATTTCAGTTAAAAATTATTTACCCTCCATGGGGTAATGACGATGGTTATGGCAATTGGCGACAAGGAGAAATTCATATTAGGGCTGATGGAGGTTTTTTTAATGAGAACGAGGATGTGAAGTTTAATTTTGAAAGTTTTAATTTCTCTAAAGATACAATTGTTGCTCACGATTATTCAATAAAATATCTGGGCAACACTAACTTTCAAATGCTTTCCGATAGTGTTTGCAGGATAATGGAAGATACAACGGGGATTATAGTTTTTTACTCACAACAGCAATTTAATGTTGGTTTAGATGATAGTCAAACTATGCCGGAGCAATTAAATATTTCTGGTTTGCTACAAGGGAAATCGAGGGGAGGATATCGTTTTGAGACAACAACTAAAGAAGATATTTTTAGTGACCTGACCTGTAACTGGATGAAGCAAGGAGAAGTGGAAATATTGTATGAAGGTGTTGATTATTCAGGAACTATGTTCTTTAGCGACACCACAGTTTGCGATAATTGGTACAATCTTGTAATCGATGGTGTCGATTTTCCTTCAAAAATTCAGAAACCCAAGTGGCAGTAAGGAGTTTTAGTGGGTGAGTGGTTAAGGTAGTATTAGTAATTCTTCAATTTTTTTAATCATTGCTTCAAATTCCTTTCTTTCGTAAAGACGTGTTAAAAATGCTATTTGTCCGTTTTTGTCGATTACTACATTTCGGGTTACTCCACTTTTTTTATGTGCAAATTTGCTAAATATTAGTGCATCATCATCCAACGACATTGGGTAAGTTGTTTTCATTTTCTTTTTAAATGCCACAACTCTTTCAAGTGGCTCATCATAATCAACTCCAATAAGTATGAAATCATCATCCTTAAATCGTTGCCAGACTTCATTTTCCAGATGAGGCATTTCTTTTCGGCAAACAGAACACCAACTGGCAGTAAATTGTAATACAACAACCTTTCCTCTTAGTTCATCAAGACTTAGTTTTGATCCATCAATTAAGTTAAAATCAATGTTTTCTGGTGCATCGCCAATCTTTACAATATAACCATCATCAACAAACTGTTGTTGTGAGTTATCGCAACTAACAATCAAAACACTTAAAAGGAGTAGAATAGCAAATTTCATTTTGCAAAATTAATTTTTAGTGAAATTGATAGTACACTTTTTAGTTGAACTATCCAACAATATAACCATTGAGCAATTGAACAATTGAACAATTTTAAGTCTTCCTTTTTTTCTTCTTTGCAGCTGGAAACAAAATGTTATTAAGGATTAACCTATAACCAGCACTGTTTGGATGGAAGTTGAGATCGGTGGGTGGGTCACCAATGCGGTGCTGGTAATCTGCGGGGTCGTGGCCTCCATAAAATGTCCAGAACCCTTTCCCAAATTCACCATGAATATATCTTGCTTCGTTGGCAGCCTTATTTTCTCCCATCACTATTACATTCGATTTGAGATATTTTTTATTAAAAGCTGTAGTTTGCCCCATAAAACCTTTTACAATCTGCTCATGGCTTTGAGTAAGCATGGTTGGAATAGGGTCCCATTTAGCCGAAAACTCGAACAAACTGAAATAGTCATTATTTTGGTTTATGCTTCTTGGCCTAGTGTAAGTTGCATCGATACTTGATATTTCATATTCAGAAGGGTTAGTAACAAGTTTGAAATCCTTAAAAGCAAAACAATTTGAATAATCTAGTTTTTCCTGGGCATTTGGATCCATGGGGTCACCATCAAACATTACGTCACAAATATCAACATTCATGGCAGCCAGGGCAACATCATAACTATCGGTTGCCGAACACATTGCAAATAAATAGCCTCCTCCGGCAACAAATTCCCTTATTTTAAGAACTACTGCAAGTTTTAAGTCCGACACTTTATTAAAACCATGTTTTGCAGCCATTTCTTCATTCACTCTAACACCCTCTTTATACCATGGAAAACTACGATAGCGCGACCAGAACTTCCCATACTGTCCGGTAAAATCTTCATGATGCAGGTGAAGCCAGTCGTAAGTAGGCAGCAACCCCTTCATTACCTCATCATCGTAAATCACATCGTATGGTATTTCGGCATAAGTAAGGGCAAGAGTAACTGCATCATCCCAGGGCTGTAGGTTTTTTGGTGAGTAAACAGCAATTTTTGGCACTTTGTGCAATCTCATCTCATCCATGTTAATATCTGCTGCTGCAATCTGCTGCCTGATTGTTTGGGCTTGAACTTCACTAATTACCTCGTAAGTAACACCCCTTACAATACATTCGTTTCCAATGGCTTCATGCTGTGGTAATAAATAACTACCTCCTCTGTAATTTAGCAGCCATCCAATTTCAATGTCTTGCTGCAATACCCAAAATGCAATGCCATAAGCCTTTAGGTGATTTTTCTGGCTATTGTCCATGGGAATTAGTATTTGAGCCGAAAACAGATTAATGCTAAGCGATAAAATCAGGACAATAAGTATATTGATCTTTATGTATTTTTTCATTTCGTTGTTTCTTTTGCTACTAAGGCTGCAAACTTAATTCTATTTCTTTTATTAATAAATCAAAATTCTTGTTTTTGTTTTTTGCTTTTAATTGCCTAAACGCCTCCTTAATATTTTCATTGCTCCAGTCGTTTTTAAGTATTGAAAGATTTTTAATATTAGTTTTTATGATTTCGTTCTTATGGTATTTTTCTTCAATAAGTTTCTCACCGGGTTTAATTCCAATAAACTTAATTTTTATTGGTTTGCCTGATCTGTCTATCATTTCTCTGGCTAATTTTGTAATAAGCGTATTCTCTTTTGTAACAACAAAAACATTATAGTTTTTACCAATTTCAATTGCAGTAAGCAACAGAATTGATGCTTCTTCATTACTCACAAATCTCCTTTCCATTCTTTTGTCAGTAATAGTTATAGGTCCTCCGGTCTCAATTTGTTTATCGAAGATGTTAGTAACCGAGCCCGGGCTGCCCAGAACATTTGGTAAACGTATCGAAATAAATTGCGTTTTATCAGTTCCCTTATTTCTCAAATATATTTCTGAAAAATATTTTGTGATACCTACAACTGACTTTGGGTTTCTTGCCAGATTGGATGAAAGCGACAAAAAAGTTTTTACTCTATGCTTTGTGCATAAATCGGCTATTAGTTTTGTTCCAAAGTAATTGGTTTTTAGAGTTAACTCAGGATTTTCCTCACCA
>JAOZNY010000192.1:0-1477 GCA_029933565.1 Bacteroidales bacterium | reverse complement strand
AGCAATTTGCCTATGACAAATTATTTTACTCCAAACGAACATCAGGATCTTAAAAATCAGAAAACACAAAAAAGAAGTTTAAAGCAGTACAACTGTTCACCATCGGGCTTTACAATGAAAGTTATTTTTGGCTACAATGCTGCACTTCAGGTAATAGAAACCAAAGTTGTTGGTAAAATAGAGATTCTGAACAATTAAAGTATCCTACTTTTTAGTAGTTGAGACTTAATCTTTTAAAGAACTAAACCGTGGCTTATTGCTGCGGTTTTTTATTTTTGTAGAATAATTAATGGAATGAACAGATATTTTATAAAACTCGCTTATAATGGTTCCGGTTTTCACGGCTGGCAAATTCAGGATAATGCCCATAGTGTGCAGGCCGAACTTACCGAAAAGTTAATTCTTCTACTTAAAACCGACCTTAATATTGTTGGCTGTGGAAGAACCGACACAGGTGTTCATGCCAGTGAGTTTTTTGCCCATTTTGATATTGAAGATGAAATAGAAAACACTGAAGATTTAATGTATAAATTGAATAGTTTTCTTTCGGAAGGAATTGTTATTTACAATATTTATCTGGTAGACAATCAGTTACATTCTCGCTTTAGCGCGAAAAAAAGAACTTATAAATATTACATTTCAACCATAAAAAATCCTTTTCAAAATCATTTGTCTTATTATTTTAATGTTCCGTTAAATGTGGAAGAAATGAATAAGGCAACGAATTATCTTTTTGATTATGAAGATTTTACCTCTTTTTCTAAACTTCATACCCAAACAGCCACAAATAATTGTAAGATTGAAAAAGCCGAATGGACCGAGGAAGATGGAACGCTTGTGTTTACAATTTCTGCGGATAGGTTTTTACGAAATATGGTGAGGGCAATTGTTGGTACTTTGATTGAAATAGGCAGAGGGAAGTTAAAGGCCGAGGATATTAAAACAATAATAGAATCTAAGGACAGGGCTAATGCTGGTTATTCTGTTCCTGCTCATGGATTGTTTTTGAATAAAGTAAAGTACTGAGATTTGGTTATTTGTTAAAGGTTATTGGTTATTCGTTAAAGGTTATTTGTTAATAATTATAAAAAAAATATTAAAATGAATCTGAAGAGTTTTGAGGAGTTAGAATGCTGGCGGGCATGCCGTACTGTAAGAAATGAGGTTAGAGTTATTCTGAAAAAAATGCCGAATGAAGAAAAATACGCATTAACTGATAATATGCATAGGGCTTCAAGATCAATTACAGAAAACATTGCTGAAGGATTTGGGAGGTATGGCTATCAGGAAAACATTCAGTTTTGTCGAATTTCAAGAGGATCTCTTTATGAGTTAATTGATCAATATATTACCTTAAACGATGAGGATTACATTACAGAAGAAGAGTATCAAAAAGGACGCAGTTTAATTAATGCCGCCATTAACCTTCTTAATGGATATATCAATTACTTAAAAAAAGCGAAAAGAAACAATAATA
>JAOZNY010000031.1:16239-19524 GCA_029933565.1 Bacteroidales bacterium | reverse complement strand
GAAGCAAAAGTAGATGCTTCATTATTTAGTGGACTTAAGTGGCGAAGTATCGGACCCGCATTTGCGTCCGGGCGAATAGCAGATTTTGCAGTTGATCCTGATAATTTCAGTACTTATTATGTTGCTGTAGCTTCGGGTCACATTTGGAAAACAACAAATAATGGGACTTCCTTTAAACCAATTTTCGATAAACAGGGCACTTATTCCATTGGCTGTTTAGCCATGGATCCTAGCAATAGCAATGTTATTTGGGTAGGTACCGGCGAAAACAACCATCAGCGTGCTCTTGGTTACGGCAATGGTATTTATAAAACTGTTGATGCAGGAAAATCGTGGAAAAATATGGGATTGAAAGAGTCGCGCCAAATTGGTGAGATTTTGGTTGACCCACGAAACTCGGATGTGGTTTTTGTTGCAGCAGAAGGTTCTGTATGGGGACCTGGCAATGAGCGTGGACTTTATAAAACTAACGATGGGGGCAAAAATTGGGAGAAGGTTCTCGAAATAAGTGAAAACACCGGTATTGCAAATATTAGTTTCGAACCGGGTAATCCCGATGTTATTTATGCAGGAGCAGAACAAAGACGCAGACATCAGTTTACAAAAATTGGTGGAGGACCTGAATCGGCATTTTATAAATCTACTGATGGAGGCACCAACTGGAACAAACTTGAAAATGGTATTCCGGGTGTTGACAAAGGAGGAATGGAAATAGTGGTTTCGCCTGTTAACCCTAATTATGTTTATGTAATGTTTGAAGCATCCAACGAAAAAGGGGGAGTATTTCGTTCAACTGATAGGGGAGGCTCTTTTAGTAAAATGGACGGCTACAACAGCAGTGGACAATATTATACAGAATTGGTATGCGACCCCCACGACGAGAATACTCTTTATAGCATGGACACCTGGACAAAAGTTACTACAGATGGTGGAAAAAGTTGGAAAAATCTAGGTAATAATAAAAGACATGTTGACGACCATGCCATGTGGATTGATCCAAATAATAAAGGTCATTTTCTAATTGGTGGCGATGGCGGCGTTTATGAAAGTTGGGATGCTGGAAAATCATACCTTTTCAAAAACAATCTACCGGTTACCCAGTTTTACCGTGTTAGTGTTGACAATACTGAACCTTTTTACTGGGTTTACGGTGGTACTCAGGACAATGCCAGCATGGGTGGCCCATCAAGAAATATTAAGGCAGGCGGTGTAACAAGCGATGAATGGGTGGTTACTCTTGGTGGTGATGGTTTCTGGCAAGCAAGTGAAAGCAGTAATCCCGACATTGTTTATTCGGCCTACCAATATGGAAATATTTTTCGCTTCGATCGTAAATCACGAGAAAAAATAAAAGTTAAACCTACACCCCCTAAAGGTGAATTAACTTATCGCTGGAATTGGGATGCTCCTTTTATTTTAAGTTCACATAGCGAAACAAGGCTTTATATGGCTGCTAATAAAATGTTTAGGAGCGACGACCGTGGAAATACCTGGGAAGTAATTAGTGGCGACCTGACCAGAGATGAGGATAGAAATCAGTTTAAAGTAATGGGAAAATACTGGCCTGCCAGTGCTGTTGCAAAAGATGTTTCCACTTCGCAGTGGGGAACCATTGTCTCTTTGGCTGAATCAACTTTAAAAGAAGGCTTGATTTATGTTGGTACCGATGATGGACTTATTCAAGTTACTGAGGATGGTGGTGATAACTGGACGAAGATTTCTTCTTTTCCGGATGTTCCTGAATATACTTATGTAAGCGATATTTATCCTTCAACCCACGATGAAAATATTGTTTTTGCTTCTTTCAATAATCTTAAGAGAGACGATTTTAAAGCCTATCTCCTTAAAAGTAGTGACAAAGGTAAAACATGGGTTTCAATTGCAGCCAACCTTCCCGAAAACGGAAGTGTACATTCAGTAGTTCAGGATCCTGTAAATCCCAATCTTTTATTTGTGGGAACTGAGTTCAGTTTCTTTTTCAGCCTTGATGGCGGACAGGAGTGGACGAAGTTTGCAAACGGACTGCCTGATGTTGCTGTGCGAGACATCGTTGTTCAGGAAAGGGAAAAAGATTTGGCCATTGCAACTTTCGGACGTGGCTTTTATGTCCTCGATGATTATTCTTCACTAAGGGAATTGGATGCCGAAAAACTGAAAAATGATGATGCAATACTTTTTCCTGTTAAGGATGCCTTGATGTATGTTGAAGAAGGAGGTCGATATGGTTCCGGTTCAGGAAATTATCAGGCAAAGAATCCTGAATTTGGCGCAACATTTACTTACTACTTAAAAGAAGTTCCTAAAAGTTTAAAATCGGAGAGATTGAAAAAAGAAAAGGAACTATTTAAAAATGGTGAAGTAATTCCACAACCCGACAAGGAAACTCTTGACAAAGAAAAAGCCCAAATAAATGCTTATCTCAAGTTTGTTATAAAAAATGAAAGTGGAGATATTGTTAAAGTATTTTACAAAAAAGCCTCAAAAGGGATTAGCAGGGCAAATTGGGATTTGAGGTATCAGAGCCCGGGAGCAGTAAGCCTTAAAGGTGATAAATTCAATCCAACAAAGAATAATGGCAGTAGTTTTAGGGCTTTGCCAGGAAAGTATACCGTTGAGTTTTCGATGTTTCACGATGGTGAAGAAAAACTTATGACAGAAACTGTGGAGTTTGATGCCGTTGTGTTAAATAATACTACTCTGCCTAATATGGACAGAGAAGCACTAGATGCTTTTTATAAAAAAGTTATTGATTTGTGGAGAGTAACAAGTGGAACTGAAAAGTATTTCAGCATGCTTGAGAAGAAAACTGCCTTTGTTCAACAGGCTTTACAGCAGACGCCTAATGCTACAATTGAGCTTAAAAATAAAGCCAATAATATTAAACTTGAGTTGGAAAACATTGAGTTTCTATTTGAAGGAACTCCTGCAAAAGCAAGTTGGGAAGAAGTGCCACCTGAGCAAATGCCATTGAGCAATCGTTTTAATGCAATTGCATGGACAGCCTGGCAATCAACTTCTGCACCAACTGAATCGCAGAAGGAGAATTACAGAATTTTAATGGAAGAGTTTCCGCCTGCACTTGACAAACTAAAAGAAATTGATAAAAGTTTAAGTGAACTGGAGGTAGAACTTGATAAAATGAAAGCACCTTATACTCCGGGAAGAATTCCTAAGTTCTAATATCGGGTGAAGGGCTAAGTTGCAAACTTAGCCTAGAGTCTAGTTTAAGTTGCAAATTTAAATCAGTTTTAAGGTTATGAGTTGCCCCGCATTTTAATGCGGGGA
>JAOZNY010000031.1:15009-16139 GCA_029933565.1 Bacteroidales bacterium | reverse complement strand
AGTTTTAAGGTTATGAGTTGCCCCGCATTTTAATGCGGGGAGAAAAAATATCAAATATTTATTACAATTGAATTTATCGGGAATAAAATCAATTTAATAGTTGTCTAAACATAAAAAAGTGTTGGCGGAGAGTTTCTCAACATATTCTGAAGAGCAGTTAGTAAAGGCTGTTAGTGGAGGCAATGCTGCTGCATTTAAATTTTTGGTTGAGAAATTCCAATCTGATGTTGCAAGAACTGTTATTGGTATGCTTGGCAATGTTGCAGAGGCTGATGATGTTGGACAGGAAGTTTTTATTAGGTTTTATAATTCGATTAGCAAGTTTAGGGGCGATTCCAGCATCAAGACATACCTCACAAGAATAGCAATAAACTTATCGTTAAATGAGTTAAAGCGCAGAAAAGCAAAACGATGGCTGGTTTTTGAAGATGGCTACCACGAAGTGAGGTCGATTAAAGATGAATTCAAAAGTAATGAAATAAAAGAAATGGTTGATTTGGCTTTGAGCGAGTTGGATCCAAACTTTAAAAGTGTTGTGGTTCTGAGGTTACTGCAGGGTTATTCAACAAAAGAAACATCGGAGATACTGAAGTTACCACAAGGCACAGTGCTTTCGCGCCTGGCAAGAGGTCAAAAGAAACTGAGAAATATTATTCTAAACATTGAAAAAGTTAATAGCAATGGATAATTTAAAACAAGACTATGATTTGATAAGCGATACTCTGGCAAATTCTGATTTTCGCTTTAAAAAGGGATTTTCTGAGAGAGTAATGCAAAGGCTTGATCAGAAAAAAATAGATTTGTTCAGCAGTTTTAAAATGGTAGTCCTAACTTCGGCAGCAGCAGCAGCTATTCTAATTATTTCAGTTTATTTTACTGATGGTAGCCTTGACCTCGATGCACTTTTTGGGCTTCATAATTATTCAGCCGAAGAAGAATTCTATTCACTTCTAAATATTTAAAATTATGAACTTAAAAATAAAAAATAGTTTAATTGTAGTGGGTACACTGATGATTGGGATAATTATTGGGTTTCTGATTAACGGTAGATTGACCAGTATGAGGATGGATAATATGCGTCAAATATTTATTGAAAGAGGGATGGAAAAGCAGTTGATGAATACAATTAA
>JAOZNY010000031.1:0-14909 GCA_029933565.1 Bacteroidales bacterium | reverse complement strand
GAAGAGGTCCGCATAAGGGAGGACGAAATAATTAAGCAGTAATCTCAGAATTCACATTTTAGTAAAACAAACTTAATACTCAATACGCAAAACTCCTGACTCAATAGTAATTGTGGCGTTTGTCCCCATTTCAAGACTACCAACATTTACATTCGACGAAATAATGGGTGGTGTTGAACTAAATGGAATTACTACTTTGCAACCTACGTCAGGTTCGTAGTTTGTGAAGTCAACTGCGTCAGACCAATTATCTTTATTTTCCCAGGCTGAAGATTGTGCACCAGTCCAGTTAAGAGTTCGTTTATGCCAATCAGGTGTCATGTTTTCATCGTTGGCAGAAGAATTAATTATCCAACTTGCTGCTTGCCATGTTGGCGAAGGAATAGTGTCCATCCTTTTTCTTACGGCTTTTGAATTGGTATATTCCCATATTTCCCCACTCCCATCTTCATCAATTACGCCATAGGCATCTACTAATATTCCACTTGTATGGTCACCTCCGAAATATAAGAAATATCCATCGTCTCCATTCCCGCTTACATATCCACTGCTAATATCAGCATCAAAACCATAACTGCTTAAAAATGAAGAAGTGTTATAAGATAAAACAAGAGTTTCATGAGGAGGTAAGAATCCACTTAATTGAATATCCCCCCAACCATCACCATTTGCCTGACGGCTTAAATACCATATTTCTGTGTCAAAATTTATGGTATAATCTCCTGCATTGTACAGTTCAACATATTTTGAGTATGCAGCATCATTTGGATCCGCAACTTCTGAAATAAACAGAAAAACTTCTTCGCCAGTGCTTTCTTCAGCAGTAGTTGCACTGGTAGCAGGAATACCACCATCAGTTTTGTAGTCGATTGTTGTTCCAAAGTTAGAGTATGGAAATATTTCAAAATAGTAAGTTGTGTTTGCATTCAATCCGGTGAAATTGTAAGTTTCATCTCCGTGGTTGACATTTATCCTTCCACTTCCATCGCTTAGGTCGGTGTCATCATTTTGCTCTGTTCCGTCAACAGGATTGGTAAAAGAACCTGAAGTATTAATCAGAATTAAAAACTTATCGGCCATGTTATTTCCATCATTATCGTCCCAGCTTAGTGAAATTGAATAAGAAGTTGGACTGCCCGGAGTAAAGTTCAAAACATGATTTGTCGGCTCAGGATTAGTACTGCCCCAAATAGAATTTGCATATTCAGGATGGTCGATAAAAGGGTTGCGGTTATACTGGTAATTATTATAAACAATGTTGTTGCGGTTTATTTCCCAGTCATCAACAGGGTCATCAATATGCCACTGGAGGAGGGTGTTTAGTTTTCCATAAAGAGGTTCCTTAGTTGTTCCTGCGGTATTAACAAAGTCCACAATTTCGAGGTCAACTTCACCGTTTTCGCCTTCGTAGCGGGTTGCCATATAAAAAATGATTCTTGCAACATCGCCCTTTACTTCATCGCGGGGTTCCCAAATGTCAGTATCTTTATAACATTGAGTTGGGCCTGATCCATCAATGTATTGAGTAATTCCAATATCAAAATCGCGATTACTTTTAGCAGAATTCACTGAGGCATCGGTTGGTCTTAACTGATGGATATCGGTTCCTGCCGGAGGGCTGTCGCCAAAATCACCATGCGATTTCGACCAAACATGTTCACGATTCCACTCTTCTGAGCCATTACCAAAATCAAATTTTCCATAGGACCATCCTGTATAAAAACAAATAACATTATTTGAATTTAAAGTATCTTCATCGGTTTCCCTAAGGGCTGTTTTTGCATATTCGTAAGAAAGTTCCGTATGTCCATCAATAATATTATTTAGTTCGGTTTTAAGTGCATCGCCATTGAGTCCATTGGCAGAATCGTAATAACCCGCAGGTATTTGACCCCTTACAATGAAGAAAGTAATTGAAAAAAATAATAAAAATGAATAAGTCTTTATCATTTTAAAAATAGTCCTGTTAATCAGTATTATCTATAAAATGGGATAACCTAAATTCAATAATGATAAAATCTACATTGCTTGCTGTATAACAAATTGCGAACTAATGTAAACTATACCTTGATTAAATATTTTAATAAATAAGATGTCCCGTTGGCAAAAAAGCCGCGGCAAAGATATTGAAAATAAATTGGATTAAGTAAAGATGTGCTAATTTAACAAATTAGAATCTGGTTTAGATACTTGCACTGCTAACAAGCATTTTCCTGTCAATTTTTTTAAACAGCCCCTGTAAAACTTTACCAGGACCAACTTCAACTATTTCTTTGGCACCACTGGCAATCATATTCTCCATTATTTTAGTCCATCTAACAGGAGTAGTTAATTGAGAAATTAAATTTGTTTTAATTATTTCGGGGTCGGTAACCGATTGGCCAGTAACATTTTGATAAATTGGACAAATACCCTTACTGAATTTTGTTGAGTTGATTGCTTTAGCAAGTTCTACACGTGCAGGTTCCATAAGTGGAGAATGAAATGCACCACCAACTTTTAGGATAAGGGCTCTTTTGGCACCAGCCTCATTACACTTTTCAACTGCCAATTCAATACCTTTCATCGATCCTGAGATAACTAATTGTCCTGGGCTATTGAAATTTGCAGGTACTACGATTTCTTTAATGTTTTTACAGATGTTTTCAACCACAGCATCCTCCAAACCAATTATTGCTGCCATAGTTGAAGGCTCAACCAAACAGGCTTTATGCATAGCATCGGCACGCTTTGCAACTAATTTAAGTCCATCTTCAAACGAAAGAGTTTTGTTGGCAACCAGTGCAGAAAATTCACCAAGTGAATGACCGGCAACCATGTCGGGTTTGAAATTTTCGCCAAGTGCATGGGCAAGTACTGTTGAATGGATAAAAATTGCAGGCTGGGTAACATTAGTCTGTTTTAAATCATCTTCTGTTCCTTCAAACATTACATCCGTAATTTTAAATTTAAGGATGTTGTTGGCTTTATGGAACATGTCTTTTAATTTTGAAGACGAATCGTATAAATCCTTTCCCATTCCAATATACTGGGCTCCCTGTCCCGGAAAAACGTAGGCTTTCATAATTTCAATTTGTTAAGTCTAATTCTTTATTTTTATGGTAATGGTTGATTGGATTATTTATTTTCTGTTTCCAAAAATTCTCAGCAAAAATAGGAATAAATTGATAAAGTCAAGATAAAGAGTTAATGCACCCATTATTGTAAATTTCCTAGTCATTTCATTTTCTTCCGTAATTTGACTACCAATGCGCTTCAGTTTTTGAACGTCG
The DNA here is from genome assembly GCA_029933565.1 of Bacteroidales bacterium. Taxonomy (GTDB): domain Bacteria; phylum Bacteroidota; class Bacteroidia; order Bacteroidales; family F082; genus BM524. Next base: position 11,637 of record JAOZNY010000031.1, on the reverse strand, counting down.
TAGGCCGTTAAACCTGTGAATACCAGAACTCCTCCAAAACTAATAATGTAGTCAAGAGTACTGCTACCCATAAACATATTCACTACACTGGCTATAATTATACCAATTAACCCCATATACATTATGCTTCCAAATTTTGTGAGGTCGGTTTTTGTTGTATAACCTACAACTGCCATGGAACCAAACATGCCCGAGGTGATAAGAAATGTTTTAGCTATTGATGCCCCTGTATAGGCAAGAAAAATAAAACTCATACTAATTCCCATTAAAACTGAGAATGTAATAAAAACTAAAACCATTGTTGAAGCCGACATTCGTTGAAAACCTGCCGACATCCATAAAACTAATCCCAATGGAGCAAGCATTGCAATCCATCCGGCAATTGACATTGATCCGGTTTCAGGATTAATAAGCATAGTCATTAAGTTAGGGCTGCTGGCAAATAGCCATGCTGTTGCTGCCGTAAGGGCCATTGCCAAAAACATCCACATAAAAACACCTGCCAAATATGTGCGAGCCAGTGGCATTGTTGTTTCCTGTTGAGTGAAACCTAGGTTTCTATTAAAAGCATTCATTGTTTCAATTTTATTATTAACGCTATTTGATTATTTGTATTTTATTTTTTTTAAGAAAGTTTTGAAGAAATAAGACTGATGAATTCTGCTCTTGTTTCAGGTCTTTTAAAAGCACCAGTAAAATCTGAAGTTGTGGTTACGGAGTTTTGTTTTTGAATACCCCGCATTGCCATGCAAAGATGTTTGGCTTCAATTACCACAGCCACGCCAAGGGGGTTGAGGGTATTTTGAATAGCATCTTTTATTTGTGTTGTAAGCCTTTCCTGCACCTGAAGTCGCCTTGCAAAAGCCTCAACAACTCTTGCTATTTTACTCAATCCCGTAATGTATCCATCAGGGATATAGGCTACATGAGCCTTGCCAATAAATGGAATCATGTGGTGTTCACACATCGAGAATATTTCAATGTCTTTTACAATTACCATTTCACGATAATCTTCCTTAAACTTGGCCGATTTTAGAATCTCTTCGGGATTGTGATCATAGCCTTGTGTAAGAAATTGAATGGCTTTCGCAACACGCAGAGGTGTATCTATTAATCCTTCGCGTGTGATATCTTCGCCAATTAACCCCAATATTTCTTTATAGTGGTATTTTAACTGATCTAGTTTGTCTGGTGCAAAAACTTCAATTTTCTCGTATCCTATTATTTCTTTTTGTGCGCTCATTGGTTTTATCTAATAGATTTTTTATGTCAAAAAACATGCCATCAGGCTTGGAATTAATTGCCAAAATATTCAGCAAAGTTGTTTTCCGATTCGCTAACTTTAATGCAGTGAAGTTCAGCGTTTAATAATTTTACACCCTGTTCCAGTTCGCTCCAGATACCTACTGCCAGATTTTCCGTTGAGGATAATTTCCCTTGCATAAAGTCTACTTCCAGATTAATATTTTTATGGTCGAGTTTTGTAATTACCTGCTCGCGGATGAGTTTGCTAAGTGTTTTAAGGTTTACCAGAAAACCCGTTTCAGGATTAACTTCACCCTTAAGGGTAACAAATAGTTCGTAATTATGCCCGTGCCAGTTTGGGTTTGAGCATTTGCCAAATACTTCATAGTTCTTTTCATCTGAGTAATCTTGCCTAAACAAACGGTGTGCAGCGTTAAACCTTTCCCTGCGGGTGATGTAAATCATTTTTGAATATTTTGGCAAAAGTAGGGAAAAATAAGGAGTCAGGAATTAGAGTCAGGAGACAGGAATATTGATAAATTATCTAATGAAAAATATATAATTACTAAAAATCCATTGTTTAATTACTCGTCTGAAAATTCTTTAAGAAGCCTTCTGTAGCTGGAGAAAATCTTAGCCCTAGAAACAAAGCCTATATATTTTCCATTGTCGATTACCGGAAGGTTATAATTGGCACTGTCTTGAAATTTTTGTGCCACCGACTCCATGCTTTCATTAATACTAACAAGCGGATCGGGCATGTACATTATGCTTTCTACTGTTGTTGTTTCGTAAAGTTCGGGTTTGAAAATAATATTTCTGATGTCGTTTACAAAAACTACACCGTAGAAAATACCCTCATCGTCTACTACCGAAATTACATTTCTTGCCGATTCGGCAATTACTTTTACCAAATCGCCCAGAGAGGCCTCTTTGTTAATTGTCTTGAAATTAGTTTCAATGAGGTTGTTAACACTCATCATCTGCAACACATTGCGGTCTTTGTGGTGAGTCATCAGTTCGCCCTTTTGTGCCAGGCGCTTGGTGTAAATGCCATGTGGCTCAAAAATCATTATTGTAAGGTAAGAAATTACCGATGTAATAATCAATGCAGTAAAAAGTTGGTAACCGCCTGTAAATTCTGCTATTAAAAATATCCCCGTTAAAGGGGCATGCATTACCCCGGCCATTACTCCGGCCATGCCTACCAAAGCCAGATTTTTTTCAGGAACATGGCTAAGAAATGGAATGGTTTTCAGTACTTTACTAAATAATACACCTGAAATTGCACCCATAAACAAGGAGGGTGCAAATATTCCGCCAACACCGCCACTGCCTCCGGTAATTGCCATGGCAACCACCTTAAAAACTAATATTAAGGCCAGAAAAAGAATTAGCCAGGCAATATTTGAAAAGTCTCCAAACAAAGACTCGTTAACAAGTCCGTTGGTTTGATCGTTAATCAGGAGGTGCATAAATTCGTATCCTTCACCAAAAAGAGAGGGAAAAATAAAGATTAATATACCTAGCAGAATCCCACCTATCATCCATCTCTGCCATTTATATTTTAGTTTTGCCATTTGCTCTTCAATGCTCATGGTGGCATAAGTAAAATAAAGTGAAATTAATCCGGTAAATACTCCAAGACCGGCATAATAACCCAAATGATCAATTTTGAATTCTTCTACCATGTCAAATGAAAACAGAACACCATTTCCAAGAAATAAATATGAAACAGTTGCTGCAGTTGCTGCCGAAATAAGCAAAGGGATTACAGTTACCATGGTAAGATCAAGCATAAGTACTTCGAGGGAGAAAACTACTGCTGCAATGGGAGCCTTAAAAATACCAGCAATTGCCCCGGTTGCCCCGGCGCCAACCAAAACCATAATTGTTTTATAACTCAGGTTGAATTTTCTTCCTAAAAATGAACCTATGGAACTACCCGTTAGAACAATTGGTGCCTCAAGCCCCATGGACCCACCAAAGGCAATAGTAAAGGTACTCCCAATCATTGAAGAGTACATATTGTGCGACTTGAGGTTTCCTTTTTTCCGAGAGAGTGCGTAAAGAATTTTGCTTACACCATGACCAATGTCATCTTTAACTATAAAAGTTGCAAACAATATTGTGATACCAATTCCAATAATTGGGAAGGCAAGATAAAGGTAGTTTCCCTGGGTGAAATCAAAACCATGAGTAATCAAATCGTTGGTGTAGTGAACTGTGTTTTTTAGCAAAACGGCAGCAAGACCGCTAGTCAGTCCAATAACTAAACTGAGAATCAGAACCAGACCTTTTTGGTTTCTCCAACGAAAATACTTTAATAAAAGTTTTGTGTTCAATTTTGAGAATTATTAATGTTCAAAGATTTTGAATCAACGAAGACTAAGAAATAATAGCATTTAACAATTGGCAAAAATAGGGAAATTACTCTTCTGATAAGTCTTTTAATATTTCGCGATAATGCGAAAAAACATTTGCCCTGGAAACAAAACCAATATATTTTCCATTTTCAATAACTACCAGATTATATTTTCCTGAATGTTGGAACTTGGTTGCTACACTTTCCATGTCGTCTTTATCAATATCTATTATTTGAGAAGGCATAAACATTAAGCTACTCACTAAAGTAGAATCATAAAGTTCGGGTTTGAACATGATGTTTCTTATTTGGTCGAGGATGATGATTCCGTAAAAGGTATTTTCCTTGTCAACAACTGGATAGATATTTCTATGTGAATTGGTAATTACTGCTACCAATTGTCGCAAATTATCATTTATATCAATGCTATCGAAATTCTTCTCTATCAAACTTTCAATGTCCATCATGGCAAGCATAGCCTGATCTTTGTGGTGAGTAATCACGTCGCCACGGTTTTTCAACTGAATAGTATAAATGGATTTAGGTGAAAGATATTTAGTTACTGCGTAAGATGTGGCAGAAACCATCATAATTGGGAAGAATAGTTTGTAGCCACCTGTTATTTCTGCTATAAGGAATATTGCTGTTAGTGGGGCATGAACTACACCCGCAAGTAGCCCTGCCATTCCAACAAGTGCGAAATTGGCTTCGGGTAAATTTACAATCCCTAATTGGTTAAAGATTTTAACGAATAAAAGTCCTGTCATTGTACCAATAAAAAGGGTAGGGGCAAAAACACCACCTACTCCACCGGCCCTAAAAGTAAGAGAAGTTGCAATGGCTTTGAACAAAATAATAGAAGTAAGTAAAATCAAAGTTACTAATATGCTGTCTTTGTAGTCGTAAAAAAGACTGTTGTCGAATATAAATTCAGTGTCGCCTTTAAGGGCACCATTAATGGCTTCGTAACCCTCACCATAAAGCGATGGCAACAGAAATACCAACAAACCCAAGGCACTTACGCCAATTACGAATTTCCAGCCCCAGCCTTTTATTTTGTCGAATACTGTTCCACTGAAAACGTAAATTTTTATAAAGTAGGTTGAAACTAATGCAGCAAAAACTCCAAGGCCAATGTAGTAAGGCGTTTGGTTGAGGTCAAACTCTTCAATTACCTCAAAAGGATAAAGTACTGTTTGCCCAAGAAAAAAATATGAAGTTAAAGCGGCTGTAATCGATGCAAAGAGAAGTGGAACAAGTGCCGACATTGTCATGTCGAAGAGTATTATTTCAAGAGCAAAAACTATTGCTGCCACCGGTGCTTTAAAAATTGCCGACATTGCTGCTGCTGCGGCAAAGCCTAACATGGCAACAGTTTGTTTGTAGTTAAGGCCAAGTATTTTACTGATGCGCGAACCGTAGGCTGCTCCGGTAACTACGGTTGGCCCTTCCAGTCCAACACTACCACCAAAACCAACAGTGAGTGCTGCAGTAATCATTGAAGAAAAAGTATTATGCTTTTGAATTATTCCATGCTGTTTTGAAATAGCGTGGAGTACATTTGGAATACCGTCTCTTACGGGCTTTCTAAGAATATATTTTATGAAGATAACAGTTGCTAAAATGCCAATTGCAGGGAAGACAAGGTATTGATAATTGTTGTATTCAACATCAAAACTGCCCGTGAGTAAATCAATAATTGTAAAAACCAGTTTTTTCATAAAAACTGCCAACAGTCCCACAACAAATCCCACCACAATACTAAGCACAATCATTTTTTGCCTGGGGGGCAATTTGCGCGAAAGCAAAAGCAGTTTGACTGATATTTTTTTTAGCCTTTTCATTTGGTGGCGCAAAAGTAGGCTTTTAGATAACATATTAACTGATTGTTCAGGTATTTAGATGAATTATAATTTGGGTTAGTTTTTCTTAAAACGACTTAAGAAATTTTAATATTTGTGTTTAATACCTTTTACTAATAAAAACCTCAATTTCCGTATTTTCGCCAAAAATTTAGAATGACAAAAATTATCACCTATAACGTAAATGGTATTAGGGCAGCGGTAAAAAAAGGTTTTATCGAGTGGCTGGAAGCAGCTGCACCTGATGTTGTTTGCATACAGGAGACTAAGGCACAACCCGATCAAATTCCTGTTTTTGAGTTTGAAAGTATGGGTTACCGCACTTATTCCTTTTCTGCACAGAAAAAAGGTTATTCGGGTGTTGCCATCCTGACTAAACAAGTTCCTGACCATGTTGAGTATGGAATGGGCATAGAGAAATATGATTTTGAAGGCAGGTTTATCAGAGCCGATTTTGGCGATGTTTCTGTAATTAGTGTTTATCATCCTTCAGGTTCAAGTGGCGATTTACGGCAGGATTTTAAAATGCAATGGCTTTCTGATTTTCAAGATTACATTACTGAACTAAGAAAGAGCAGACCAAATCTTATTATTTCTGGCGATTACAATATTTGCCACGAGGCAATCGATATTCACGATCCTGTGAGAAATGCAAAGTCTTCGGGTTTTTTGCCTGAGGAACGAGAATGGATGACAGGTTTTTTACAAACAGGTTTTATCGATTCGTTCAGATATTTGAATAAAGAACCTCACAATTACAGTTGGTGGAGTTATCGTGCTAATGCCCGCAACAATAATAAGGGATGGCGCATTGACTATAATATGGTTAGCGAAAATATGGAAGACAAAATTAAAAGAGTGGCAATTTTGCCGGAGGCAAAGCAATCAGACCATTGCCCTGTTTTACTTGAAATAGATATTTAAATTGAAAAAGCGAATTGCAATATTGGGCTCCACAGGAAGTGTGGGTACTCAGGCACTTCAGATTATTGAAGAGCAAACCGACTATTTTCAGGTGGAAGTACTTACTGCCTTTGAGAATAGTAAACTGCTAATTGAACAGGCACTAAGGTATAAGCCAAATGTGGTAGTTATTGGTAACGACAAATTTTATCAGGAAGTATTTGATGCCCTCGATCCTCACGATATTCAGGTGTATGCCGGCGAAAAGGCCATTGAGCAGGTTGTAGAAATGGATACCATCGACATGGTGTTGATGGCAATTGTTGGATTTAATGCACTTAAGCCTTTGCTCAGGGCTCTTGAATACAAAAAGCCCATCGCGTTGGCAAACAAGGAGAGTTTGGTTGTTGCCGGGCAAATTATTTCAGAGAAGGCACTACAATATGGCACTCAGATTATACCTGTTGACTCAGAACATTCGGCAATTTTTCAGACTTTAATGGGTGAATTAAATAACCCCATCCATAAAATAGTGCTTACGGCTTCGGGAGGACCTTTTTTAAATTACTCCGCCGATAAATTGAAAAATGTAAGTGTTAAGCAAGCACTAAATCATCCCAACTGGAAAATGGGTGATAAAGTAAGTATTGATTCGGCAACAATGATGAACAAGGGATTCGAGGCAATTGCTGCTAAATGGTTGTTTGATCTTAAACAAGAGCAAATTGAAGTAGTTATCCATCCCCAATCAATTGTACATTCATTTGTTTATTTTGCTGATGCGTCAGTGAAGGCTCAGTTGAGTCTACCTGATATGCATATTCCAATACAGTTTGCGCTTACTTATCCTAATCGACTGAAAAACAATTTGAAACAACTTGATTTATTAAAAACAAGGCGTTTGGAATTTGCCGAAATTGATACAAAAATTTTTACTAATCTTGCACTCGCTTTTGAAGCCATGAAAACAGGGGGTAATACGCCTTGTGTGCTCAATGCTTCCAACGAATTTGCAGTTAAGGCTTTTCTTTCGGGAAGAATTGGTTTTGTGGAGATTAACAAAGTTGTTGAGCAATCATTGAACAGTATGAGTGTTATCCAAAACCCTTCGTTGGATGAATTGTTTCAAACTGATTTTGAGACAAGAAAAAAAGCAGAGGAAATAATTAATAAACTAAGTAACTAATGGAAATAGTAATAAAAATACTCCAGTTAATATTAAGTCTTTCAATACTTGTTGTTGTCCATGAATTTGGGCATTTTGCTGCAGCAAAAATTTTTAAGACCAGAGTTGAAAAGTTTTATCTTTTCTTTAATCCATGGTTTTCCCTTTTTAAATTCAATTATAAAGGAACTGAATATGGAATGGGTTGGCTGCCTTTGGGTGGATATGTAAAAATCTCGGGCATGATCGATGAGAGCATGGATAAAGAGCAAATGGCAAAGCCACCGCAACCCTGGGAATTCAGATCGAAGCCGGCATGGCAAAGATTGATAATTATGCTGGGAGGTGTTTTTATGAATGTGGTGCTTGCAATTGTAATTTACATTGGGATATTAAGTTTTTATGGTGAAGAATATCTGCCAACTTCAGAAGCCAATAAATATGGCATTAGTGTTGATGAACTAGCAGAGGATATGGGTTTCCGCGCTGGCGATAAAATACTAGCAGTTGATGGGGAGTATGTTGACGATTTCTTGAAAATACCTGTTACAATGATTCTTAACGAATCGAAAACGGTACAAGTGTTGAGAGATGGAAAAGAAATGGACGTAGTGCTTCCATCGGGTAGTTTAAATAAACTTATTAAGCATAAATCACCCATTTTTATTTCAGTTCGCTTTCCATTTATTGCCGATAGGTTTAGCAAAAATTCTGTAGCAGAAGAAGCTGGAATAGAAGTTGGGGATTCGGTAATTGGAATGAACCAAATGTACTTGAAGTATTTTACCGAATTTAGAAATGAAATACAAAAGCACAAAAACGAAGATGTTACAATTATTGTAAAGCGTGAAAATGATACTCTTAGGTATGCAATGCAACTTGATAGTACCGGGTTGATTGGTGTTTTCCCACAAGGTGATCTCAACAATTTTTTCGTATTTAATAAAAAGACTTATAGTTTTGGCGAGGCTATCCCAGCAGGTTTTAATCGAACATGGAAAGGTATTGACAACTATCTTAAGCAGTTAAAGTTAATGTTTTCGCCTGAGGTTAAGGCTTATGAAGGTGTTGGCGGTTTTGGAATGATCGCAAGTATTTTCCCACCCGAGTGGCACTGGCAGAGTTTTTGGAGACTAACGGCTTTTCTTTCAATTATGCTTGCAATATTAAATGTATTACCAATTCCGGCACTTGATGGAGGGCACGTTATGTTCTTGTTATATGAAATAATAGCAAGGCGTAAACCAAGCGATAAATTCCTGGAATACGCTCAGGTAGTTGGAATGGTTCTGCTTTTTAGCCTTTTAATTTATGCGAACGGAATGGATGTAGTAAGGTATTTCTTTCCCGATTAGGCATTTAGTTGTGAGATGATTTACTGCAAAGACATTTAATTGACTAAATTTGCAACCATTGATAGGTATATGGATGTCAACTAAATATATATTTTAAACAGAAAAAACAAATACCATGAAAAAAACTTTACTCTTTTTAATGAGCCTTTTGATTTCGGGCTTGCTTAGTGCACAAACTTATGTTAGCGAAGATTTCAGTGCCGGAACTATGCCTCCAGAAGGTTGGGTACAATTGCCTCTTACCGATGGATGGAATAATAATCCGACTTCAGTTGCTGGTGGAATTGCACCGGAAGCTGTATTTGAGGGTATTCCTAATACAGGAACAGCCTGGTTAATTTCTCCAGATATGAATATGAATTCTACTGAAACTGCCGCAATTGTATTTAAGCATAGTTATATTAAGGGGGGCACCGGAGTTACAATTGGTGTTGCTACCAGAAGTGCTGGCGATTGGACTACAGTTTGGGAAGTAACCCCTACTGACGATATTGCCCCAGAAGAAATAAGCATCATGCTTACTGGTGATGAGGTTAATGGTTCTTATTTTCAGTTTGGGTTTTTTGTGGATGGTACAATGGCATCAGTTCAAGGATGGCATATTGATGATGTAGAATTCTTTTCTCCATTGGATTTTGACCTTAAGATGTCGACAATTTTGGTACCTCAAGTTATAACTGGACCTGAAGCTGTTTCAGCATCGGTACTTAATATGGGAAACACAGTAATTGATGAGGTAAATGTTAGTTGGTTATCATATGCAGGCATTGAGCGTGACTCTACTTTTACAGGATTGGGTTTGGGATTCACCGAATCTGTTCAACTTGATTTTGACGGATCATGGGCCTCTCCACTGGGAAGCCATGATTTGAAAATGTGGATAAACAGTGTTAATGGCGGTAGCGACATGAACCAAGAAAACGATACTCTGGTAAAGGCTATTGAATATCAGTCAGTGGTTTATCCTGTTATACCTCTTTATGAAGAATTTACTAGTTCAACCTGTGCACCTTGCGCAAGTTTCAATTCCTCATTTGTACCATGGTGTAATCAGCATGCCGATGAGATTTCTTTGATAAAATATCAAATGAACTGGCCTGGTGCTGGCGATCCTTATTATACTGCCGAAGGTGGTACTCGCAGGAATTATTATGGAGTGAATGCTGTTCCTCAACTTTTTGGACAGGGTAATGACATTGGTGCAAACGTAAGTTCTGCTAATTCACTATTGATACAAACGCAGTCGCAAACATCAACTTTTAATATTGCATCCACATTTAAAATGACGGGTTCAACTATTAGTATTACAACTAACATACTTTCATTTGCTAACACTTCATCTTTAAAGGTTCATAATGTTATTGTAGAAAAATTAACTACTGAGAATGTTGCCACAAATGGCGAAACATCATTTGAGCATGTAATGATGAAAATGATGCCATCTGCCAGTGGTGCTAATAAGACATTTACTAGTGGTATTCCGGCACAATTTCAGTACACTTATGATATGTCAACAACCAATGTTGAAGAAATGGACGACCTTTTAGTTGTTTGTTTTATACAGGATAACTCTACTAAAGAGATAGTGCAATCAGCCTACGGTGTACAAGACACAGATTATTCTGATGAGGCACGTCTTTCGGAAATTACCCTTGACGGAATACCAATTGATGATTTCGATCCTGATGTTTATGAATACACTATCGCGCTACCTGAAGGAACAGTTGAAGAGCCAGTACTTGGTAATATCCCAATGGATGATGCCGCTACTGTTATTACCAATATGGCGTTTGCAGTTCCGGGTACAGCTTCATTTGATGTGTATGCCGAGGATTTGTACAATAAAAAGACCTACAAAGTAAATTATTACATTTATTATGTAGGTGAAGAAGAAAATGATGCTGCAGCTATGGTTTCTGTTTTTCCTAACCCTGCCAACGGTGAGTTGAACATTAAAGGCCTAAAGAATGCCGATGTTTCAATACTTTCTTCAACAGGAGCAGTTGTTATGCAAATTAGCGATTTTGATGGTGGAAGCCTCGATATCAGCCACCTGAGCCGTGGAGTATATTTTGTGAAAGTACGACTAGAAAATAATCAAGAAGTAACTAAGAAGGTTGTGGTTTTATAGAACAGCCTTAACAAAGTTAAAAATATTAAACTGCCTGTCTGTTTTCAGATGGGCAGTTTTTTTGTTGGCAAGGGCACAAAAAAACCGGAAACCAATCTTTGACAATCGATTTCCGGTCACCTTCGCCGAGGCCGTGGCTTCGGTTAGGCGGCAAATGTTTTATTACGGCTGTCTAGTAACTTCCTGCCCATAGGCTCTCTGCATTTCAACAGGTTTCAGTGTCGTGGCCTCTCGGCTTTTGACTCTTCTTCCCGGCTGGCTGGCCAATCAGGTTTTTACCCTAAAGCAATCTCCGTTTTGGTTCGCAGGTTCCGCTTTCGCTTCTCCCTTATCCGGTTTCAACCTTGCGGCTTTAAGTCCCTGGCTCATTCCTTTGTATCCCGCAGTTACCTGCTTTCAACTCTGGTTTGCTCCTGACTGATGTTAGGTTTTGCTTACGCTCTGCCTTTCTTCTCCAGACATTCACCTGCCCTTTATTATCTTTGCTGGTACAAAATTAATCAATAATCATTTTTTGTCAAGCATTTTGACTGCATTTGAATCAACAATGAATTAACAGTGATTATTAACAATTGTTAGTAAGGTAGTTTAATGGATTTAAAATAGGTTAA
>JAOZNY010000191.1:2660-5655 GCA_029933565.1 Bacteroidales bacterium | reverse complement strand
TCTTTCCAAATTTTTTCAATTGATCTTTCCATCTAATAATTTTTTTAAACGTTCTTTAATTCTTTTTATCCTAACCCCTATATTGTTTGGGTTGGTGCCAATAATGTCAGCAATATCCTGATATGACTTCTCCTCCAAATAAAGTAAAATAACAGCTCTGTCAATCTCAGATAATTGTCTTATGGCATCGTAAAGTTGATTTAGAGATTCATCACTAAACGCATGACTATCTTCAGTTAATTCATCTGGAATATTATCAGATGCTAAATGATGAGTATTATTTTTCCTCTTTTTAAGCAAAGTCAAACATACATTCAACGATACCCTATAAACCCAGGTTGACCATTCTGATTGCTCGTGGAAGTTATCGCTACTTCTCCAAATTTGGAGACAAACCTCCTGATAGTAATCTTCAAAATCCTCCTGGGTATTTGTGTATGCTCTGCAAATCTTAATGATTATTGGTGCATAAGGTAAAATTGATAATATGTAAAAATCGCTGCTCAATGTTATTTTTTCTTGTTTAGTGGCTAAAATCAAAGATTATTACACATGATGGAAAATATTTTTTAAAGATATAGATAATGTTGTAATCGGTGAGGAAGGCTTAGCGAAAAGTAATTTTAAAAAATAGTAGGGTAAAACAAATCTCAAACGGTTAGCATTTGAAAACACTTAAAAAATAAAAAAGATGAAAAAAATCAATTTCCAATTCGTAATGTTAATGATGCTAGGTTTAGCAGTAGTATTAACATCATGTAGAAAAGATGAAAATCCTGTTGAAGACACTGGTGCATCATCAGATGACGCCTTTGCAGAAAGAATTTATGACAATGTGAGTAACATTGGTGACGAAGCCTATTCAGTTAGTTCAAACAATTTCAAGTCTGTAGAAATTACACGTAATTATTTAAGTGAGTGTGTTGTTATTTCCCTCGACTCGGTTTCAGTTCCTCATGCACTAATCATTGATTTTGGCGAAGAAAACTGCCTTTGTAATGATGGTAAATACCGCAGAGGAATAATAACAGTAAGTTTTACAGGGCACTTTTGGCACCCCGGAACTGTACTAACATATGAATTTGATAATTATCATGTAAACGACAACAAAGTTGAAGGAACAAAGGTAGTTACCAATATGGGCTTTAATGATATGGGTAATATGCATTATAAGTTTGAAGTAATAGGCATAATCTATCTGGCAAATGAGGGTGGTACAATTAGTTGGAACTCATCAATGGATGCTGAATGGATTGAGGGCATTGATACATTTATACTTAGAGATGATGTATATCTTATAACTGGCGAGGCCGATGGTATTAGAGCCAACGGACACACCTGGGAAAGGGAAATATTAAACCCGCTAAGAAAAGAAATAGGATGTAGGCATTTTGTATCTGGAACTGTTGAGTTACGACCACAGGGAGTTCCGGTTAGGCTTTTAGACTTTGGCAATGGCGATTGCGATAATATTGCCACTGTATTAATAGATGGGGTTGTTTATACTATAATACTGAGGTAAAAGGTTTGGTTTGTTCCGGATGAGGGTTTTGCTGCAAAGATTAATCTTTGTAGCAGCCCTCTCCGGGTTTTACGCTTTTAATTAAATTTGCTTTTTATTAGATTAGTTTACTTTGACAAAAGAAGAGTTTAAAAATATTTTCAACCTTAATTTCGATACGGTGAGAAATTACATTTATTATAGATGTGGTGATGCTGAACTGGCTACAGATGTGGCTCAAGACGCCTTTTTGAAATTATGGGAGAAACAAATGAAGTATGAGAAAGGCAATATTAAAGGACTGCTTTTTAAAATTTCAAGTGATATTTTTATAAGTCTTTACAGAAAGCAAAAAACTGCGATGAACTTTCATCTTAGATCAAAACCTCAAATACAGCATCAAACTCCTGAAGAGATAATGCAGTTTGAGGAATTACAAGAAAGTTACAATCTGGCACTGCGCTCAATGCCCGAAAAACAAAGGGTAGTATTTTTAATGCACAGGCTCGATGGTCTTAAGTATTACGAAATAGCCGAAAGCCTTGACCTTAGCGTAAAGGCAATAGAAAAACGTATGACATTAGCAATTAGTTTTTTAAGAAAAAATATAAATAATTGAATGATAAAAATTTACATATCGAAGATGATTTAAGCAACAGTAACTTTGATGATTTCTTCAAGAAATCAGAAGTTGACTACAACAAATCCAAAGAGGATGTGTGGAATAAGTTGGCAAAGGATATTGACAAAAAACCAATTGCTAAAAGGAAAATTTCCATGCATACCATAATTTCAATGGCCGCGGTAATATTAGTACTGTTTAGTGTTTATGCATTTATGAAGTATTATACACTATCAGTACAGAGTGCAAAAGGGCAACATCTTGTTTACAGTCTGCCCGATGGCTCCAAAGTAAGTTTGAATGCCGAATCCACAATAAAATATCATCCTTATTGGTGGCGCTTTTCGCGACAGATTGATTTTGAAGGTGAGGCATTTTTTGAAGTTGAAAAAGGAAGCAAATTTCAGGTAAAGTCAAAAGCAGGGAAAACAATTGTTCTTGGAACCAGTTTTAATATTTATTCCCGTAAAGGGAATTACAATGTAGATTGTATGACAGGGAAAGTAAAAGTTGTTTCGCCAGAAAAATTTGAAGTTATTCTAACGCCCTCCTATTCGGCTGAAATACAAGATAATGGGCAAATTTATGTGAGTAAATTTAGCGAGCAGATAAAAACTTCTGAGTGGATTAATAATATGTTTAGTTTTACTTCCGTTCCATTAGTGAAGGTTCTTAAAGAGGTTGAAAGACAATTTGATATTGAAATTGAAGCAAATATTTCAACCGATTTAATTTACACAGGACATTTCTCTGCCAATAGAAATATTGAAGAAACTCTTGATTTGCTGTGTAAGCCTTTTGGATTGGAATTTGAAAAGATTACTGAAAGAAAATACAGGCTTAACTAAAGCTGAATGGTGAGGAGTTTTGTT
>JAOZNY010000191.1:0-2560 GCA_029933565.1 Bacteroidales bacterium | reverse complement strand
GATGTAATTATTATTTATCAGAAAAAGAATCGACAAAAAAAGAAGAAATGGTTACTTTCCGGAAGGGTGATTGAGAGAGGAAGTGCCGAACCTTTGCCATATTCACATCTTATAATTAACAGCAAAGGAACGATTACCGATTTAATGGGTAATTTTTCATATACTTCGGAAACTGATAGTGTTTTTAATTTAAAAGTTTCACATCTTGGATATTATATTCTCGACACAATTATTGAAGGAACCAAGGAACTGGTTTTTCAACTCTCACCTGCAAGCATCGGACTTTCTGAGGTAGTAATAAAGAATAGTGTTGTTGAAAAAACCGGTCAGTATGGTTTGCAAGCGGGGCTCATTAAACTTAATCATCGGGTTGCCGGATTTTTACCGGGCTATGGCGATAATTCTGTTTTTAACCTTCTTCGTTTACAACCAGGAATTCTTGCATCGGGCGAACAAACCAACGAACTAATTATTTGGGGAAGTTACGAAGGTCACAGCAAGGTGGTTTTTGATGGCTTCACCATTTACGGACTTAAAAATTTCAACGACAATATCAGTTCCTTCAACCCTCTTATGGCCAAGGACATTGAAGTATATAAAGGTGGTTTTGATGTTACTATGGGAGAAAGGGTTGGTGGCATTGTAAATATTACCGGCAAACTAGGAAACATCAGGAAAACTAAATTTGAAATTACCGCAAACAATATGACCCTTAACGGGATGGTAGAAATCCCAATAGCAAAAAAAGGCTCTTTGATTCTGGCTTTTCGTCATACTTATTACAACCTTTACGACCCGGAAGATTTGGGCATTTTAATACGACGTAATAATGACAATGACACAACAAATGATGTAAATATAAATGTTCAACCTGATTATAACTTTAGGGATTTGAACATAAAATACTCCACTCGTTTTGGTAAAAATAACGACATGTTTTATGTAAGTTTTTATGGCGGAAGTGATAAGTTTTCATATAATATTGATGAAACATTTAAGAACTACCAATTCCTAAAGAATACTAAAGAAGAAAACTCACAGTCTGGTGCTTCCGTTTTTTACGGCAAAAAGTGGAGTGCAACATCAAGAAGCAATTTCTCTTTCAGTTACTCCTCAATACGGACTGAGTATTTTGATGACCTGAAACTCTTCTTCCCGAATATTAACGACACTAATCAGTTGGAGGACAAACATACTAACAACCTCCTCAATGAGGCCGCACTGAAAGTTGATAATACTTTTAATTTGAGCAATAGACATAAATTAGATGCCGGAGCAGAAATTATTACCAACACAGTAGAATTGGTTGAAGATACTTTTAATATAAATTATCTTAGTATGGAGAAAAATTCGCCACGACTTAATCTTTATGCAATGGATAATTTTACACTCGGAAAATCCTTAAGCATAAAGGGTGGTTTAAGGCTTACTCATGCAGTTAATTTGCAAAAAGTTTATTTCGATCCCAGATTATCATTATCGTTTGTCCCCAACGAAAAATTGAGATTTAATTTTGCATGGGGAATTTATCATCAGTTTATTGCTAAAAGTTCTGTACTTGATAATAATGGTAATTATAAATACTTGTGGACGGTAAGCGATAAGGAGGATGTTCCTGTGCTTTCGGCCTACCACTATGTTTTTGGTGGTTCTTTTACCTCGTCAGGGTTTACTTTCAATGTCGATGCATATTATAAACAAACTGAAGGACTTACCCGATTTATAAGGTCGATAAAATATAATATTGAAGATGTGTTTACGGGTAAAAGTAAAAGTTATGGAATTGATTTTTTGTTAAAACACGATTTTCGGTCTCACTCATTCTGGATCTCTTATTCTTTGAGTCAGACAGAAGAATTGTTTGAGTATTTCCTTGATGGAAATTACCGAAGGGCACCTCAGGATCAGAGGCATGAGGTAAAACTAGCAGGGCTTTTGAATTTTGATCCTTTCTTTTTTTCGGCCGATTATGTTTATGGCTCGGGATTTCCCGATTTTATTTATAATCAGCAACAAAGTAATTCCTCAAGTCATATTTACAGCAGACTGGATATTTCGTTTATTTATAAATTCCTCAACAGGAGACTAAATGGCGAAGCAGGTCTTTCAATACTTAATGTTTTAAACCGTGAGAATTTCAAACTGGCCAACTTCGAGCGTATTCCCGCCAACCAAACCAGTAGTATAAATATTTATGCCGAAGCAATACCCTTTACTCCTACCTTGTTTTTAAAATTTTATTTGTAAGTTTAACTCTTACAAAGTTTTACAAATCTGAATGTGGTTCTTGTTATTTATTTGCGATTTCATTTTAACTCCTATCCACTAAAAATGAAAAAGAGCCTTTTCTTATTCATTTTAATTTTAACTTTACAGCGCAAAAACCAAATTTTTACTTTTTTTGAAAATAGCAGTTTTTGAGGTTTATTGGTTTTTTGAAATAAACAACAATAACTGTTTACAAACACTTACAATTAATTAAACATGGATAAATGTCACTTAGTTACCTACTTAAATAGATTTACGTTGGAATATGATAAGGTGTCTTTATTTAGTAGTT
>JAOZNY010000423.1 GCA_029933565.1 Bacteroidales bacterium | reverse complement strand
AAAAAATTACTAAACCGTAATCACAGATTTCATACCAATTACAATGGCATCTTCATTTAAAGGAATAAGTTTATGATACCTTTCGTGAAGTGATTTCTTTAATCCTGCAATTACATTTTCAAGTTTTACAATAGGCTTAATCTTTAGGTAAGCACCTAGTACAACCATATTGAAAATCTTAGTATTTCCCATTTCTGCAGCAATTTTTGCACCTTCAACTTTATAAATACTAATATCTGTGCGTGTTGGATGATTCGAAATACCATTTGGGTCGTAAAGTAATACGCCACCCGGTTTTACCGCTTCCTCAAATTTATCCATGGATTGCTGGTTGAGGATAATAGCAGTGTCGTACATTGTAAGTGTAGGAGAACTAATACGTTCGTCGCTAACAATTACGGTTACATTTGCTGTTCCACCTCGCATTTCCGGTCCGTAAGCTGGAAACCAACTTACTTCCTGATCCTGCATAATTCCTGAATAAGCAAGTATTTTCCCCATCGAAAGTACACCTTGTCCGCCAAATCCGGCTATAATAATTTCTTCAGTCATTTTTTTATTTTTTAATGTGTGAATGAGTGAAGGAATGAATGAGTGAATTGGGATTTCGCATTCATTCAATCATTTTCTCATTCAATCATTGTTACTTCTCTACTAATTTACCTTCAAGTTTAATATCTCCCAAAGGATAATAAGGGAACATATTTTCTTCCATCCAGATATTTGAATCAACAGGCGTCATCTTCCATCCTGAATTACAGTTAGAAACAACCTCAACAAATGAAAGACCCGGCTTACCATCAATTTGATTTTGGAATGCTTTTTTAATCGCCCTTTTTGCTTTACGTACCGCTGATGGTGTATGCACCGCCTGACGTGTAACATAATATACACCCGGTAACTGTGCTACCAACTCAGTAATTTTCAATGGATTTCCCATTGTAGTAACATCACGTCCGTATGGTGAAGTAGAAGTTTTCATTCCAGGAAGGCTGGTAGGAGCCATCTGGCCACCTGTCATTCCATAAATTCCATTGTTAATAAAAATAATTACAATTCTCTCACCACGGTTACAGGCATGAATAGTTTCGTTGGTACCAATGGCAGCAAGGTCGCCATCACCCTGATAGGTGAAAACAACTTTGTTTGGCCATAGTCTTTTTATTGCTGTTGCAACAGCTGGTGCTCTACCGTGAGCCGCTTCCTGCATGTCAATATTCATAAATTCGTATGCTAATACTGAACAACCAACAGGGGCAACACCAATGGTGTCATTTTCTTTTCCCAATTCTTCAACAACTTCCATGGCTAGCCTGTGAGTTGTGCCGTGTCCGCAACCAGGACAATAACTGAGCGTTTTGTCAGTCATTAACTTAGTTTTTACATAAACCTGATTTTCCGGCTTAATAATATCTTGTACTGATAGTTCTGCCATGGTTTAT
>JAOZNY010000030.1 GCA_029933565.1 Bacteroidales bacterium | reverse complement strand
TAGCGTAGTCAAATATATCTTCGTTAAGTTTCTCATGAGGAAAAACAAAGCCAATGCCTTGTTTTATTGAGTCGTTATATATTAATATTGTTTTGTAAAAATGTGTTGGGATTACAACTTTGTTCTCGCCAATAGTTTTATACGGCTCTTCACATATTGGTCCAGTAGTAATGTATAAACTTCCGTAGTCTTGGCCAGTCATTAATCAAATTAAAGAAAAGCAGTATTTTGTCACGTGCTTAATTCTTTTCTATATTTGTGATGCATAATTAGTAATTATTATTTCTATTCGAAAAAAGGCTCTAATGAATAACCTAAACACATATTTTCTAAGTAGTTTGATATTTGTTTTCTTAATATCCTTAAGTCCTTTACATGCTCAACTGAATGGCACATATACTATTGGTGATTCAGTATCTGATTATTTGGATTTTACTGATGCTGTGAACGATTTAAAAAATGAAGGCTTTAGTGGAGATGTTCAGTTTCTGGTTAAGCCAGGAGACTACTATTATGTTTCAATTGTTGATTTAGACAACCCTAATAGTTATCAAATAAGTTTTACTTATGATGGCACTGTGTATGATTCGGCTGTTATACATCGTCAGTTAAGGGTTACCGAAACGCCCGATGTTTTATTTGATGGCTTCTCAATTTTCCCTCAGGAGGATCAGGATGTTTCATGTGTATGGATTGACAAATCAAATAATTTCGCTCTTAACAATTGTAATATTATTAATATTTACGATGTAGATTTTGATTATAGTGAAGGATTAATAAAAATAATATTTCCTAACGAAGGATCGTATTTTATTGCTGAAATTAATAATTGCAATATTACAGAAGATGAAACCACTTTTAGGCTTGGTGGAAATAAATGTAGTTTTTGGATTAGAAATTGTGTTATTAATGGTATAATTCCTCACAAGAAAGATAATGATGCTAAGTTAGGCATGAAATTTCACTATTTCGACAATATATTTTATGCCTCAGATAGAGATTTCAGACAAACGGGGCAATCATTTCATGGCAACACATTTTATTTTGAAAGTATTTTTGACCTAGACCTTCAGGGAAATCTGTACAATAATATTTTTCATTGTAATGTAGATATAGCATCTAGCGATATAATTGGAAATACATTTTATAAAGATGTGGAAATGAAATGGATGAATAATGCAGACTTCAGCAATAATATTGTTTTTGGTGAACTTAGGTCTATCTACAGCCATGGCATAAAAATAAGAAGCAACTATTTGTTTGGTACTTGTAGGTTGAATAATGACAACACTAAATTTGGAAACAACTTTGTGTTCGATACAGTAGACTTTTCTCATGGCCCGGGGCAATTAATTTGCAACAACAATTTTAGTAGAGAAAGTCGTTTGGAACTCTGGTACATTTCTGCCACAGTAAAAAATAATAATTTAAGCGATGTATATATTACACCACCAAATATTGAAGCAATTAATTTAGAAAATAACAACTTTATTCATTTGGGTAATGGAAGTGTGGCAAAATATGGTGAGAACCCTTTTTTTTATAACCCTAACTACGACAACGACAGTATACTTTATGCGCATAACCCAATACTAATTGGAAAAGGGACTGATTTTAAATCCTATTTTAAATATGATATTGACAGCGTATTAAGAAAAGAACCTCCAAGCATTGGTGCAAATGAAATTTGTTTTGATTGGGGAAATGAGGAATTGAATTTACTCTGTTCCGATTCCTTATGCTTGGATTTATGTATTGACACTCTGGAAAACATGTATTGGTCTCCCTCCTATCTCTTTGATGATTCTACAAGTACAAATCCACAAATCTTTCCTGAAGACTCAGTAACTATTTATCTGCAATCTACAGATGGCGGAATAATAGATTCACTAATAATCAATACAGGGGCTATTGAACCAATTGCATTTGCCAACTACAATAAAGAAGGTTTAAGTGTAACATTTAATAACCTTTCAGTTTGTGCCGATAATTATTTATGGGAATTTGGTGATGGTGAGGTATCAACTGAAAAATCACCCGTACATGAATATGAAACTGATGGGAGTTACCAATGCAATTTAACTGCTTCAAATTATTTAGGTGATGCATATTTCACTATTCTTTTAGAAGTGGTCTCCATTAATGAAAATCAATATCTGAAGAATTTAATTACCATCTATCCTAATCCAGCCGACAATGTTTTAAATATAAAATCAGAAGTCGGTATTATTGATTTTTCCATTATAAACACAAAAGGTCAACTTATCTTGTTTAGGGAGGTTAATGGCAGTAAACACCATTTGATTAATGTTGGCTTTCTAAACAGAGGTGTTTATTTATTAAAAACAACTACAAAAAAAGGAATTTCCATGTTAAGGTTTGTGAAATATTAATACGAAAATAAGATAGGAATGTAGGCTACCTCACCAATATCATTTTCCCACTTGCAATCTGATTACCAGCCTGCATTTTGTAGTAATAAACTCCTGATGGTAATCCTTCAGCATTCCAAGTCACTTGTTGCTTTCCTTCTGATTGGTTCTGCTGTATTACTTCTACTTGCTCACCAAGATGGTTGAAGATGGTGATTTGTACTACTTGCTGGTCATTGTTTTCTGAAATTTCAAGCATTTCACCAATTGAACTCAAATTATCTAGCCCAATTAAATTTGGAAGGTCATTAAATTATTAAATAGACAATCTGTAATAATTACAATTTTTTACGTAAGGTAAATCCTAGCGTTAAATATTAATGCCTCAAAATGATTCTGGTAGTCTCGCCTTGAATATTGTGAGCACTTAACTCCAACAATAATGTTTGTGACGCTTCGTCAAAATGCTTACTGATTAATTGAACTTTTGGGTTTGAAATTTCTAATTTGACAACATTCTTTACCCCACTAATTTTAACTGTCTGTGTGCCATACAACCTCAGGTTAATTGTTGTTTTCTTTTTGCTGTGAACGAAACTATAATTATTATAGGTGCCATCATTCAAAACATAGTAAGGCATGGTTTGCTTACCTACTAAATATTCAAGTTTATACTCTTTCTGCTCCAAAGGTGGCAAATAAATAAAACCAAAGCCCCTATCCTCAAAGTATGCAGCAATTTCATGCTTGTCAAAATATGCCGAAGAAATATGCTCTCCATCACCTAATTTTACTTTCAAAACCATATTCCCCAAAAGCTTGTTTTGGTAAACAACATCAGGCATTTTAGTATTGTCAATTATAACAGTTCCATTAGTTTCTTCAACTACTGAAGTATACTTTTTGTAAAGCCACTGCGAGTAAAACTGCTCGGTATTCTTTGCAAAATATCTATCGCTTTGGCTTTGTACCATTCTAAAATAGTCAATCCACTTTTGATTAGTAGCCTGTTGCAAAAAATCATCCGGAGCCAGCCAATTTGACCAATGAGTCTCAATTATATCCGACTCCTGTTCTCCAATTGGAACTGTTGGCACTGCTGAATATGCAAACCAATCATTGCCATAATTTATTCTATTGATAACAATTAGTCCATGGTCAAAATCACCCCCATTTGGTTCTTTTGGTGGGTTCAACTCGCTAACTTCCTGAAAAAGAGTATTGGCATATTTTACACCTTCTCTGTGCAAAACTACACCAGTGCTGAATTCCCCTTTGGGATTCCAATGATAGGAATAAGCACAGGGAACAAAACTCTCAGGAAAGGAATGACCTTCGGCCTCACTCAATCCGTATTGCCCCATTATCTCTTTAAAGCACTTAAGGTGATTATTGATTTCTTCCTCCGGCCATGGGTGATTATCATCGATATTATACCATTCAGCCCTGCTACGCTTATTTTCTTCAGTCCAGTATTCATGCAAAACCCCATGAAGCCCAAACTCCAAATATGCTGCATTTTGCTTTACAAACTCCATTATCTCCAGTTGTTCATCTTTTACATTAGAAGAATTATCCCAGTTTTTTCCATTGGGGTTAGTAGTAGGGTATTTTGCAAGGACGTTTTCCCTGTCCATCTCACCCATTATAAACAAAGTCTGCAACCTTATGTTTAATTCCCTTGCTACATCAACTAAACATTTATAATTATTAATATCCATTTTTCTATCGATACCAATACGGTAAGGACCTTGTAAATCGGCATAACCATCATCATTTCCAATATTCCAGCCCAAATCATCAATTGCAATAGCAAAAGGACGCGGAAAAATTATCCTGCTTTCCATATCTTTTTTATTACTTTTCGTCTCAGGTTCATCAGCCATCAAATCATTAAATGATATAACTACAATACTGAAGACAACAAAAAAATGCACTAATCTCTTCATTATAAATTATTTAGAAAATACTTCAATCAGAAGTTTGTTTTTAAATTTCACGTTTAGATATGGCATATTCCCATCAATTGTTCCCAAATCTAAATCGTTCACATAATCATGAATTCTGTAAGTCACACTTTTGTCAAGACCTTTTAATTCAATTTTTCCATCCCAGTCAGAATCATAAAATGAATAAAACAGAATATTATCTTTTTTAATCAAATATGTTTCCGGCTTATCAAAACCAATATCGTAAACATCTCCCAAATAATTTGCCTGCGCCAATTCCTTCTCATAATAAATGTCAATCCATTTCTTGATAATTGCTTCTTTTTCGCTTGTAAGCAGATAGGAGTTCTCTGCAGTAGGATTATCATTGGGCCAGGTATATTTGCTGCCAGGAACCCCGCCAATACCAATAGTAGAGGCAAAATCAATTCCATCGTCACTCAACTCAACATGATCGCCATAGTAAGCTGTGTTAGGGGCTAATGCTTTGTAAACTTTTCCCTTAAGGCGAATTTGCCAACTACTCAAAGGATCGGAACTAACAAACTGATTGGTTGAGGGCATATTAAAAAATGACATGCAGCAACCACAAGGGCAGTTCTCGACAACCGCATCCTTTTTTATATTTCGAGCCTCTTTGTAAATTATTTTAAAGAAATCGGGCAACTCGCTTACCGACTGTTCCGGATTTTCCAGATTAAGTTCGGGATTATAATCTGCGGGTACTGCATTCATGTGCTGCCCATCGAGTTTTAGTCCGTCGAAACCCCAATCTTCCATAAACATTTTAATATCACTTAAAGTGTGTTGTCTTGTCTTTTCGTAGGATGGCGACATATAAAAAGCATCCCACCAGGTAATAAATCGTGGCGACCAGTCTTCGTTAAATAAAAGCACATCACGATTATCAGCAAGGAACTTTGAATTAGGATCAATAGCCAAGGGTGCATACCATAATTTTGCTTTTAGCCCATAGGAATGGATTTTGTCTACCAAATCCTTCATTTGTTCTTCCCCACCAGGGAACTTATCAGTATTCACATTCCAGTCACCTTCAGCCTGCTGATAACCATCATCGAGCACAGCCCATTTAAAACCCAATTCTTTAACCTTAGGCAAAGTGCCAATAATTTCATCTAGTGTAAAACCACGTTCGTAGCCCCAGGCACACCAAACAGGCTCAAATGATGCTTCTTCCGTTTCAGGAAATGTAATACCTCTTTTTTGCATTAGTTTTGAATACTGCCTTAAAGTGGAAAAGCAATCTCCCGAGTGGACGCTAACAAAACTCAGTGGTATTTTAAGTTCATCACCATCAGCAAAAGCATATTCTTTTCCAAAGTTCTTTTCCATGCAAATATTAACCTTATTTCCAGTCCAGTCAGCATCTACAGGAAAGGAAACTTCCAAAGGGTGCATTTCCAAATGACCAATTGCAATTCCCGCATCCCTCCGCCAAACATCACAAACGGGAATTCCCCCACCGTAGTCCGACGAATTCATTCCCATGAAATTCCTATCAAAATAACCGGGCGTTACTGTTCTAATCCAATCTTTTCTGGCATTAGTTGAACTACCCTGAAACGACCATAATAAAGTATCGGGATATTGGTAAGGAATGTTAAAATTATTTTCTTTCCACTTGGTGAGATAAATGGTTTTTCCGTGGTTGAGATAACTTACATCTACAACAGCCATATGGGGAAAGTTATCGTAAATTGTAATGCCCAATTGTTTTTCAATGTTGAGACCTCCCTGCCTGTGTCTTGCCGAAAACATATAAGAGCGCCCCTTCCCTATTGAATCAGTAAATTCAACAATCTTGGGTTTTTCATATTTAAAACTATTTATTACACTATGCCTTGTTTCAATTTGTCCTGATGAAAATTTGCTCATAGCAAGAAAATCTCCTGTTGTAGGGTTTGCAATTGCAATTGATAAGTTTTGACCAACTTCCAAAATAAGTTTTCCATTCTCAATCAATTGAAATTCTTCACTTTGCGAAAATGAAAGCAATGGAAAAACAAGAAGAATTACAAAATATTTTAAACATTTACTCATTGTACAATGATTTTAAATGTGTTAATACTGCCGCTTTTTGAATTTACTTTTAAGATATAAAATCCGGCTTTCAGCAATGAAGTGTTGATTTTTGCTTTGCTTCCCATAAATTCATTACTCATCATAAGATTTGCATTTGTATCGAAGATTTTTACACCAAAACCATTTTGACTAGATTGTATTCCCTCTATGGAAATAATACTACCACAACGAATCAGAGTTGGGAAAACCCTAAAGATATTTTGTGGCTCAGGTTTTTCTAAAACTGCAAGAAAATTCTCAGTCCCAAGAAATCCTATCTCCTGTCCTTCCACGAGTCTGTCCGATTCAATTTTCACAATTGCTTCAGTTCCACCTTTCGAAACAGAGCACTCAATTTCATCACCGGGTGCAAGCAGTTTCAGAGAAATGGGAGAACGCACTCCATCCACAGAAATATAAGCATCGTAATATATTGGGGCAATTCCTACATTCTTTACAATAGCTACAGCAGAATCAGACGAAACCTTGAGGGATACTAGTTTAAATTTATAGCCAGCTGCCATGCTTGCTTGTTTTATTCTATTATCAGTCTGATAGTTTGGCTGGTCGGCACCAATAATATAAGAAATATGGAACTCACTTGCCCAGTACTCAAATGGATGCCCCCAGGAGCCATCTGGCCAATCCAAAACATGTTCCTGATCATAACTACTGTAATAACTAAACTCACCCCCTGCCGGATTCAGCAAATAACGATCCCTGTCGAAAAAGTTCCAACTTTCAGTGTTGTACTCACCCTCTTCACCAAAATGCTGATGCATAAATGAATCATCGAATAAACCAAAATTTATATTGTACAATTCTTCATCAACCGAAAATGGTGAGTATATATCGCTGGCAGCATCAATTGAAATGCTGAAAGGAGTATTCACAAAAGTAGTGTCGAGATGGTGGAAAAACTCAGTTTGGAATTGCTTGGAAGGAAAAGTTACACCGAGTTCAAAAGGCCCATCATAAATATGATATTCGGCCCAAAGCCCAAAGCCAACCTGAATAAATGCAAGCCGTGGATCGTTGTCGTAACGCTCGGCAAACTTAGTATAAAACTCAAGGCTAAAGCGTTTTAATTCATCGTTAGTCCAATCAGGAAACCATGTTGGCCTACCTTCTGAAGTCCCTTCAATCTCATTGTAATCGGGCATGGCCTTAATATAATCAGGAACAGAAGTTTGTTTTCCTACGTAAGCATATCGAAAGCGAAAAATTGCCTGATGCCCCCTAGATGCAATCTGATTCAAATAATCTTCAACTATTTCCCAATTATAATCACCACTATCAGAAACTACTTGATTAAAAAGCATATAAGAAAACTCAAGGGAAATGGCATCGGTATTGGTGTAAGAACCACGCCAATATACAATTCCAGTCATTGGTTGTACATTATCGATAGTTTGATCAATCTCAATTTCAACAAAATCATCTTTGGTCTGTGAATAAAGGTTAGCAGTACCTAACAACAAAAAAGTAATAAATAGAAATTGTTTAAAACTAAGGTGTTTTGGCAAACTAAACTGAAAAAACGATTGGCTTTTTAATTGAAACACATCACCCCTCTGCCTTCGGCATCTCCCCAAAGGGGAGAACATCCCTCTTAATAGGGGATAATTTGAAATCATTTTTTCAGTTTCATTTGTTATTCTTTTAACTTTTAACAACTTCATAATAAATAATGTTTTTTCATAATACTAACTGTCTTCAAATGCAAGAACAAACATGGAAACAACTGCTAATACCATTCCACTAATAATCATTGGATGAGGAATGGTTTTATATAAAATCAATGAAATAATTACGGTAATTACGGGTGCTACGGCATTGGTTAAAGGACTTACAATTATAGCTTTGCCATAACGGAAAGCATAAACAATTGTAAGAGCCCCAATAGCATTAAGTATCTGTATGACAGCCGTATAACTTATGCTAGCAAAATTCCAGTCAATTTGCTGAATTTCCACCTCACTGGTCATAAACCAAGCTGCAGGTGCCAAAAGCAAAGCTGTTAAAGCCATATAAAAAAATATGCTTTCAGCCTTCATGCTATTGTTAGCAAGCTTCATAAAAAATGCCTGAAGTCCCCAGGCTGCAAAAACCATCAAGGCAAAAACTAACCACAAATAATTTGATGCAAATTGGTTGTCAGCATCCTGAAAAGATAAAAATGGGATGGCTATCAACGCTAGTGCAATCCCAATCCAGCCTTTTACCGATGCCTTCTCTTTTAAAAACATTACCGACAAAAGAATTGTAAGCACAGGTGAAAGCGAAATGATTGGAAAAATCAGGTAGGCAGGACCGTGGGCAATTGCACCAGTAAAAAGTATGAGTTGGCCACCTGCTCCCAACAAACCAATTATTAATCCATAAAGAATTGATTTCTTATCAATTTCAGGTTTCCATGCAATATTTTTCAAAGCTACCAAAGCCGGTAAGATCATAATCACCGACCAAATAATATAAATAATAGTACCGTTGTAATCAGAAGTTTCGGTAAATGCACCCCATACTCCCCAAAACAAAGTGGTAGTCAGTGCATAAAGCAACCAAGGGCTTTTTTTAATGCTCATAATATTTTATTTTAATACAATATTATTTTAGTAGTAGAAACAGAATTGTCAGTTTTTAAAACCAATAGGTAAACTCCTGAGGACAAATTTCCCCTGCTAAATTCAACAACTTTTGATTCATCGATATTTCCTTGAAAAACAGTCTTGAGAAGATGCCCCTGCAAATTGTAGAGTTCAATTTTTACCTTGTTTGAAGACGGAGTATTAAATCGTACAAATGCTAAATCTCTAATTGGATTTGGACTAACTGTCATTTCAACAGTTTGAAGTTCATGGTTTTCAATAAAATCGGGATGGCCTGGCTGAGCCCATAATACTTTGGTGTAAGATGAGCGGGAAATATCCTGATAAGAATACATTCTGTAATAATAAGTCAGAGAACTGTCGAGTTCGCTATCTAAATAATACATTGAGGAAGAACTCATTTCAATAAGTTTCTCAAAATTTAAACTATCACCTACCGACCGTTCAATAACATGAGCATCAGGTTTAGTATTTAATCTCCATTTAATCTTAAGTCTGGTAAATGGATTATTAATTGACTGCACAACATCAAAATTATTAGGACTGGTAAGGACTGCAAACTTCATGAAGTTGAATACCGTTTCGGGCCACCATAATTGTTGCTGGTTTAAAAACAAATCAGCAGCAAGCATATCATTTTCTTCAAAAGAAATATCGCTTAGCAAAAAACCTGTTTCATAAAAGCCCTGGTTTATAAATACAGCTATTTTTTTTATAAATTCAATGTCCCCATTTGCATAAGAAAATAGCGAATCACTACTTATCAAATAGTCAAAAACGCCATCAATATCTGTATCCAACCTCAAACTTACAGTTTCAATATTTGCAGTTTTAATACTGAGATAAATGCTATCGGAAGTATTAAAAAAATGTATTGAACTCAATGTATCGTCAATAAAATTTGCAGCAACAGGTGGAATAACATTCCAGTCAGAAAGATCACCATCTAAAACAATACTGGCATAGTAAGGTTCAATACCCTCTACTATTAGCGACTTGATATCTGAATAAGTAGACTCAGTGCCAGAATAAGAATATTTAATTCTATAACTATAGTTTTTTGATACTTCAAGGTTTTTATCAATAAAACAAATATTGTCTGCCTTTTGAACCACTATCTCCTGAAACTCGCCATTATCACCAGCCCTCTCTAAAATAGAGTAAACGCTTTTACTGTAAGGCTTTGGCCAATAAATAAGATTGTTTTCACCGTAATTTTGAACTTGTA
Organism: Bacteroidales bacterium; assembly: GCA_029933565.1. Taxonomy (GTDB): domain Bacteria; phylum Bacteroidota; class Bacteroidia; order Bacteroidales; family F082; genus BM524. The sequence goes on along the minus strand of JAOZNY010000030.1, from coordinate 9,397 downwards.
AAGCCAGTGGTTCGCTAAATATTTTATAAAGTTTATTGAAAATAAATTCTTCACCCGAAAGAGGGATTAATGCCATTTCTGTTGTCCCCTCCTGCTGTTTTTCGAAGGCTGTAGTAAATCCGTAAGAACTCAACTCAACATTTACCGACAGTTTCTCAATTGGAACAGAAAACTCAATAATACTATCGCTTACTACTGAAGGGATATCGCCAATTTTAAACCATTTGTTATCGTCCTCACCTGTATAATAAAACAAACTACCCGATTCGATCAAATAGTCGGAACCATTACTTGCCCATGTTGAAATATTGAAACCAGTTTGGGTATTATTATCTGCATCCAGAAACAATGAATACACATCATTATAATTATTTCCTTTTATTAAAAAGTAGAGATTATCCTTATCGTTGAAAAACTTATAACTGCTAGCGTTTTCTTCACTACTAAGATAAGTTACATCAATATTTTGCCAGTCTGAATCGTTACCATCAATAATTATTTCGTTGCTGGAAACAACCTGATTATCCTTTACAAACAGATTACGCCCACTGTATGTTGATGCTGTTGAGTTTTCGTCAACTATAAGAGAGTGACTTAATTTATTCTGACCAGTTTCATTTTCCCAACAGTTAGGATTTGCAAGCCTAATCATATATTCAGGCCTGTTTTTAAAATCTTCATTTTCTTCAGTGAAAGATAGTTGCAGACTATAACTACCCAAAGGCATATTTGAAGAAACACCGGTATTTAGGTTTAAACTAATAGTATCGTGTAATGGCCAGTAACGAGGGGCAAAGTCGGTTTTATAAACCCACTCATTACCACTTGTTTCATCTACCAAAATAATATTAACGTTATATTTTATAGCGGGATTTGCCCAGCCATCATTAAAAAGTTTTATTTCAAAATTAAACTTTCCACCTGGTTTGGTTTCATTTTGCACATGCATTGAAACAAGCCTGTATCGATAACCGAGTTTAATTTGAATATCATCGAAACAACCTTCCTCAATCCAGTCGCCAATTACTCCTGTGTGGTAGTCGATATTCAGGTAAGTCCAATGAAATCGCTTAAGTTCTGCCACTGTATTTTCGCAATGTGATTGGGCACATTCATTGCAAGTCTCGCCTCCGATCATCGTATATTTTGTATCTTGTTCTAAATAGGGTTTTTCAACTAAAGTATCTATATAGGTTCCATAATCGTTGTTGCCAGCAACGAAACAATCATTGTGGTGAGCAATTCTGGCAATAGGGTCACTTGAATAGGCAAGGTCTTCAGTAACAGGCATGTATTCATCAAATTCCAACAAATGATATTTGTAATATGGTGTCCTTACCTGAACCATAATATCTTCGGGTACGGCTGATAACAAAGAGTCAACAAGTGTTCTTCGGTCGTTCCAGTTTTCTTCGGTAAGATGACCTGGGGATACTGCGAAATAGTCGGTATAATACCATTCGCCCCATGCACCAATAAACCCTGCCTGAAAAGCTAGAATAACATCGCTGTTATTTCTTAAAATTGGTTTTAACTGTTCAATGTGACCTACAACTATATCCAAAGGAGCATCACCGTAAGGTGGAGTAGATTTCTCGGTATAACTGAACCTTATTATACATTTCATACCTGCTTTGCGAAGAACAGCAAAATCATTTTCCATGTTTTTTAGAAAGATGACATCTATACTCCCCTCTTTATAACTGTCGAGTTTAAAGGTCTTAAATATTAAACTTATTCCTTCTTCACTCCTGTATTCCAGAAGGTTTTCATAATCAATATTATTGACAGCATGATAAAAACCCCTTCCCGGGTTAGGGAAGTTTTCCAGACTTTGCTGATAATTTATATTATCAAAGGTCTGTGCTTGCAACAATAAAATTGCAAACAAACTAATAAATAAAAGGCTTATTTTTTTTATTTCGCCGAGAAGCATAATTTCAAATTATGAATTAGTAAAAAAAGTGCAGGAGCATTATTCAATGTATTGTAAAAAATAATGCCATGAATATACTCCTGCACAAAACCAGAATTGCGGGAATCATAAAGATCCCCTTAATCCCGGCCACGCTGTTGATTATTATTAATATGAGAAAAATTAATAAGCAACAACTTCAATTAAGATTTCTATCTCATGTCAAGTTTAAAATAGGATTGATGTTCACCAAATTCTTCAGTTGCATCAGGTGCAAAACCTATTTCAGACCAATCTGAATTACTTACAAATGCTCCAAAAGAAACTTCATCATTGCCCATTTCAGCAAATTTCGTACGTGAAAATCCCAATTCAACAACAACATTAGCACCAACTTGCTGCATAGTCCCTATAACCACAGCACCATCTGATAATTCTTCCTCTTCCCAGTTCCAATCTTCTTCACCTGGCGCTCCAATATAATTGAATCCATAAACGCCTACTTCACCTGTAATTGGTGCAATTTCAACTAAATAATCACCACCACTAGCTGGCCACAAATATGAGGTAAAACCTGTTGTACTATCGTTATCGTAGTCGAAGAACACATCGTACTGATACTCTTCTTCAATACTACCTTCCCACTCAATATAAGCATATACCATATCGGCATCGTAATCATATTTGGCTGACATAACCGCACCAGCATTGTCTCCTAGGGGCACAATAAACTTTGCCTCGGTTACTGCATCCCAGTCAGCAAAAGAGCCATCGTTAAGATCGATTCTTGTTTCTTTGTCAACACTAACTTTTGTTGTAACAGGATGCGTTCCACCTTGTTCATCGGTAACAGTAAGTTTTACTGTGTACTCACCTTTTAAGTCGTAAGTGTGAACAGGATCTTTATCTGTTGAAGCAGTTTGATCGCCAAACTCCCATGCATAAGTTACTGTACCTGTAACTGTTGATGTGTTTGTAAACGTAACGGTTTTACCCGCAGTTGTAAATGAGAATAAAGCCTCACCGGTAATTGGATCTGGCTCCGGATCATCTTTTTTGCAAGACGAAAATACAATTCCCATAACGAGGAAAAGCATAATAACTGAAACTAAATAATTTGTTTTCATGATAATTAATTTTAATTAATAATAATTTAAATGGTTAATATAATTTATATTTATAACACTCTAATTTTGTATACACAATGGATTTGCAATTATTTCATCCACAGGGATATAATAAACGCCACGCGAATCGTTCCATGGAATCACCAACTCATCGTAACCACTAGGTGGATTATTTTGGTCAACTCCTGCCGGAGTTAGCCCTTTTATGTGATAGCCCCAGTATTTTCTTTCCAGGTCTATTTTATTTCTTCGATTATCAAAAACTGTTGATGATTCAAAAGCAAGCTCCCTTCTTCGTTCTTCGAGAACAACATCAACAATGGTTTTTCCACTGGGAACAGAATTTACCAAATCATTTTCCAGTCCACGGTTTTCCCTGATTGTGTTAACATCATCCAAGGCAGAAGTTTCATTATTAAGATGGGCATAACTCTCGCCACGGTTTAAATAAACTTCTGAATATCGTAGCATTGACGGTGAAGACAAGTTTGGATCACCATCCTGAAAAGAGAATTTTGTAATATAAAAGACCTTAATCCCATTTTTAGTCTGAACATTACCATCATCGTTGTATAATGTGTCGATAAACGACCATCTGACATCATTCATATTTTCGCTTAAGAGTTCACGATAGGAATCAGAAGCAAATTCTTCTCCCCATCCTGAGTTACCATCAGAATAAAGCATTGAAGCAATAGACCCGAATTTTCCCCGGTTATCGGAAGAAGTAAAAGCAATTGACCATATACTTTCGTTACTATTTAAACTATTTGCAAAATATGATGGAAATGATGCTGCTGTTTCAAGAGTAAATTTTCCTGAATTAATTACCGAATCGGCATAAGCAATACTAAGATTATACTCTTCTTTATAAAGATAAACCCTCGATAACAACGCCCATGCAGCTTCCTTACTGGCATATTCATTCAAACTATGACTTTTCATCAAATTTGCAGCAATTTTCAAATCACTAATTACAAAATTATAGGTTTCCTCAAGTGTAGCTCTTGCCTTCTCCCCTTCTTCAGATGCTGATTCCCTTAAAATAACACCAAGATTAGAATTTGGATCTCCATCATTATATGATTTTGAATAAAACCTTAAAAGGTTAAAATGACAGTTAGCACGCAAAAAATAATTCTGACCCAATAAATCCTTCGAAACGTCATCATTAAATTTATCATCGCCATTAATTATTTCGATAACTGTGTTTGCTCCATTAATAATTTTATAGGAGATATACCAAAAATATCTTGCATTTGCCTGGTCGGGCGAATGGGTATAAGTGAAACTGTAATAAAGAGGGTCTTCGGTTTTTTGCCCACAAACAATATCGTTTGAAGCAAAGTCAGACATTTGAAAATACTGCCTTACATAACAGTTGTTGTCATCCTTAAAACCATTAAACTCAAGAACATCTTTAAACATGGAGTAGTTACCATTAGTAACATTTAATATTCCGTCAGCAGTCTCAGGAATTGAACCTGTTGTAATCTGGTCGGAAGGGAAGACATCCATTTTTGTACATGACTGAACTGCCAATAGGGCAACAATCATTACTACTAAATATATTTTTATTCCTTTCATCATTTTTTTCCTTTCTTGCTTTAAAGTTTAATTTCCAGATTAAATACAATTTGCTTATTTATAGGATATTTAAAGTCGGAAACGCCTGGCATCGACCAGTCAGCTTGCTGTAAATTAACTTCAGGATCCTGACCCCAAAAATTGGTAATGGTAAAGACATTATTTGCATTAACAGAAAGTTTCAAACCTCTCAGTTTAATTCTTTTAACCATTTGTTGTGGAAAAGTATAGGCAAGGCTTACGCTGTTTAGCCTAAAGAAACTTCCATCTTCCAAAAACCTGGATGAATTCTCCCTCGAAAGTTCAGCATTCAGCATTGAAGGATGAGTTGCCTGATCGCCCGGTTTTTTCCAACGAACCCAATCATCGGCAGGTTCCATGTAATTATAATATGGTTCATGTCCGTCGTGATCCATGTATCGCCTTGTTGAATTATAAATGTCGTTTCCATACTGATAAACAAAATTAGCAAATAATTCAAGGTTTTTATAACGCAGAGTTGTATTAATTCCTCCAATAAAATCTGGTAATGCATTGCCTACTTCCTGAGGTGTGGCCTCTGCATAGTTGGATGTTTCCTCACGACTAATAATATTTCCTTGCTCGTCCTTATTTATTTTTTCCCAAATGGGAGCTCCTGTTTCAGGGTCAACACCCAACCACTTTGGTAAAACAAAAGTGTAAATTTCAGCATCATTTCTATAAATCTGCGAAACACCACCAACAGTAGTATAAAATGGTTTATCAATTCCTGAAAGTATATTTTTGTTTTTTGCAAAACTTAAGCCCACTCTCCATTCAAACGATTTTGTTTGAACAGCAATGGCATCAAGCGCAAATTCAATACCCGTATTTGCTACTTCACCAGCATTTTCCCATCGGTACTCAAAACCCTGTGAAAGTGGTTGCGAAGCGAGAACAATCAGATTTTTCGTTACATTTTTATAAACATCAACTGTAAAGTTGAATCTGTTAAAAAAACCAAAATCAAAACCTAGATTTAATTCATTGGTCTTCTCCCAAGTAAGATTATAGTTTTGAAGTTGGTATGGTACCGCGGCAGGATTACCATTATACTGCGTATTCAATGAAAACAACCCCATATAACGTGATGCTCCAATATCAGGATCACCTGTAACACCATAACTTGCTCTTATTTTCATAATATTCCACCAGTTCATATTATTCATGAAATCCATATTACTCATAAGCCAGGAAGCAGCTATTGATGGGAAATGTGCTATTCTACTATCCGGTGGGAAATTTGATGTGGCATCAATTCTATAGGATGCGGTTAAAAAGTAGGTTCTATTATAATTATAATTCACCTGCGAAATAAAGGAGCGGAAATAGTCTTTGGTGTTTGAACCTGCTATTTGAAGTTCGTTGGAGGCTACTGAAGGAACATCAAAACCTTCGGGAAGACCTTTTCCTTCAACACTCATAAAATTAAAATAGCCATTGTTTACCTCAAAGCCTGCCAAACCATTAATGTTGTGTTTACCTTTTTCAAAATTAAATTTGAATAAATTTGTAGAAACAAAACCTTTCCAATTAGTCTGATTCTCATAAATATATCCTTTATCGTGAAAAGTTCCGGCAGCCAATGGAGAAACAAAATCATGAGATTTACCTGTTGAAAAACTCATTCTATTTGAAGAAGTAAAACTCAACCAGTCTAATATTTTAACATCTAAAACCAAATCATAATCCAAACTAAAATCATTATAATTATGATCCGAATTATCGATGGTGTGCAAGGGGTTAATATTGTCGCGTGACCACCAATCAGGTGTTTTGGAATCAATATACCTAGCGTGTCCTGTACTATCAAAAGCATTATCCCATGGCAAGTTCAAATAGGTATAGTACATATCCATATAATCGTAAGATTTGGTATAAGAATTACGAATATTAATATTATTTCTCAAAGTAACTCTTTTTGAAATCTCATAATCTGTATTAGCCCTTAAGTTCAGCTTCTTATAGCCAGTATTGGTAAAAGTTCCTTCTTCATCGTAGTAAGTTCCTGAAACATAATAAGAGAAATCATTCTTTTTACCACTAACGGATAAGTGATAGTTCTGTACCATGCCTGGCTTAAAAGATTCTTCTATCCAATTGAAATCTCTTTGCTGTAAGGATTGTGGGAAATCCTGATAGAATTTAATCTTATCTATCTCGTGTGTTTCTGGATCACGGTAAAGTTCTTGGGTGGTATTATAAAAATCCTGACTATTCATCATTGTAAGATGACCTTGATCAGCCATGCGCATACCTACACTGGTTTTAAAAGTCACAAGAGGTTTCCCTTCTTTTGCCTTCTTTGTTGTTACAATTATTACCCCTTTGTTTGCCCTTGCACCATACATCCCCGTTGCACCAGCATCCTTTAAAATAGTTACTGTTTCAATGTCATTAGGATCGAAGGTTCCACCAATAATTCCATCCACAACGTAAAGAGGTTCTTCGTTTCCTGGTTTTATTGTTGAAATTCCTCTAATTCGGATTTGAGATGAACTACCAGGCTGGCCTGTACTGTTAACAACCTGAACACCTGAAACTTTTCCCTGAATCATAGTACCCAGATCATCTGAAGTAACATCTTTTAATTGTTCGGCATCAACCACAGCCACAGAACTGGAAATTTCGGTTTTTGTCTTGTCGCTATAACCCATAACAACTACCTCATCCATATTTACAATGTCTTGTTTCAAATAAACATTTAATGTCTTGCCGCCCTTTACAGTTATATCCTGTTTTTGGAATCCTATAAAGGATAACTCTAAAATATCACCATCCTTAGCCTGAATAGTGAAAGCACCGTCAACATCCGTTACGGTTCCTGTATTCGTTGATTTAATAACGACAGTAACTCCAGGTAATACATTCGATTCTTCATCGAAAACAAATCCTGAAACCTGTGCATTTACAAATGAAACAGAAAAAACAGCAACGATTAAAAATAGAATTTTTTTCATAGCATTGTTTTTATTTAACTAATAATAATTTATCTTGTACAAGTTTCGCTACTGCTTCTGTTGCAGGAGGAAATACTTTTCTCAAATCTATTTCTGTATTTTGCGACAACAGTTCTTTTAATGTTTGCATAAAAATGTTTTTTATTTCGGTAGCAACATTTAACTTACAAATGCCTAGTGAAACAGCTTTACGTACAGATTCACCGGGAACTCCAGAGCCACCATGTAAAACCAAAGGCACAGAAGTGGCATTTTTTATCTCTTCAAGTCGAACAAAATCAAGTTTTGGTTCCGATTTATAAAACCCATGTGCAGTACCAATTGCAACAGCAAGTGCGTTTACCCCCGTCTCTTTAGCAAATATCTTGGCATCTGCAACCTCAGTAAAAAATACTTTTTCCTTCGACTGTCCTAATTTTGCAATGTAACCAAGTTCGGCCTCCACATTTGCACTGTAGTTTTTTGCTAGTTTAACAACTCTTTTAGTCTTTTCAATATTTTCCTCTAAAGAAAGTTCGCTGCCATCAAACATTACCGAATCGAAACCAGCTTTTAGGCACTGTTCGGCTAATTCAACTGAACCACCATGATCAAGGTGTACCCAGCCTTCCACATTAAAATATTTCAATCCGGTTTGGGCCATGCCAACTGCATTTTCCAATCCCATATAGTCTATTGAACTTTGTGTTAATTGTAGGATAATTGGAGAATTAAGTGTAGCAGCAGCTTGCAAAACTCCTTTCAAAGTTTCGAAATTATAAAAGTTGGTAGCCAAAATGGCTTTACCTTCTCCCTGAACTTCTATTAATTTATCCTTTAACAACATTATTTTATAAATCTATTTGTTTATTAAAAAACTGTGCTGCTCTTTTCTTTACAGTCTCCTTTGAATCAAAAGCCCCTGTACCACTGCTGGCGGTAGTGTTAATTGCTCCCATAAGGTTACCCATATCCATACAGTAATCAGCTTCGTAACCATTTAATAAGGCATGAATAAAACCCGCATTAAAACTGTCGCCTGCTCCTATTGAGTCAACAACTTCGGTATTTAGATATGGTTTATAATAAGAAATATTGCCATTATTATAAAGGGCTGAACCTTCAGAGCCCATCTTTACTGCAATAGTGTTGCATTTATCCTTTAAAGATTCAAGTGCTTCTTTAACATCCTTTATTCCGGTAATTGCGAATAATTCGCTTTTATTTGGAAGAAAAACATCTACCAATGGAAGAAGTTTATCAAAATCAATATCCCATTTCTCATCAGGATCCCATTGTAAGTCAAGTGAAGTGGTCAAACCGTATTGTTTGGCTTTTTGAAAAAGTTCAATAACATCATTTTTCAGATTATCCTGCAAGAATATTGAGGAAAGGTGTAGATGCCTTACTGATTCAAAAACTTCATTATTAATATCTTCTAAAGAAAAATGTTGCATTGCTCCCGGATAAGTAACCATTGCCCTATCTTCGCTATAATTAAGTGCGATGGTAGCTCCTGTTTTATGCTCTTTGCTAATTTTAACAAAACTGGTATTAACATTTTTTTTCTGAAGTGAGTTTAAAACCAGACTGCCAAACTCATCTTCACCAATCATTCCTGCAAAAACTGTTTTTATACCTAAAACAGAAATATTTGATGCAAATATTGCTGAAGAACTCCCCAATGAAATACTCATTTCATCGGCCAAAATTTCAGTTCCTATTTTTGGAAATGACACAATCTTATTGAGTATTAAATCAATATTTAATTCCCCAACAACTAAAAGATCATATTTTTTCAACAGATT